>CAJOPT010000093.1 GCA_905236455.1 uncultured Prevotella sp.
TTTCCAATCACACTTGCTGTCACCATAGCTGTCACACTGCTGTCATGTACACCAAAGTAGTGTTCCAAGATGCGTGTGTGATACTACGGTGATAGTGTGGATTTTGCATATTGCGCCATCGTGATACTACAGTGATAGTTACAGGCATCCTTTCGGTACCCCTCCCGCTGCTATGCAATGCCCTGTTTATGCGGCTTTCGCATGTCATACAAGGGCTAAAAGTGATAGCGTGATAGCAAAAAAATGATTTATAGTTGTAACAAGAATTTGAGAAGTTGTAACAACTATTTTCCGAAAGCATTGATATTGGAATGGAAGATGTATGCTTTAGCCATCCTATATGATAGCTCTACCATGTCTATCACACTGGATATACGTAGAGATCTTATTATCCCCATACTTTTCCGCATTCAGGAATATTGCTCTCGGAGGTATCACAGGAGCCTTTGTCCCATCGCTTACGACAATAGGTGACGACTCAATCCGTATCTCATCCCATAAATCCTTGTCGAGAAACGACTGATGCGTCTTTGCCCCGCCCTCGACTATCAATGACTGCAACTGACGGTCGTAACACTCTTTGAGAACCGCCTCAACAGATGTCTCATGGCTAAGCACGAAACGCACCGGGTCTGGACCGCTCCACTCACGTACATTCAGTTGTGGATGCTCACGCTCATCGGTGACCCGCCCAACAAGTATGGCGTCTTCCTCAGCCCTGAGACGATGCGACAGCATCTTTGTAAAAGGTGTGGAAATAGCCAAGGCTTTGCCATGGTCATCAATAAAGCCATCCTTTGTCTGTGCCCACTTCAATATTATATATGGACGCTGTTTCTCATGAAAGGTGAAAAAACGACGGTTTAGCCAGCGACATTCCTTTTCAAGAACACCTGTCACCACCTCGATACCTGCTTCACGTATCCTTTGAATACCTCTTCCCTGAACTTTCGCGAAAGAGTCCACACAACCGACGACGACACGTCGCACCCCCTTATTAATAATAAGGTCACAGCAAGGCGGGGTTTTACCATAATGAGCACATGGCTCCAACGACACATAGATGGTAGCCTGTGGCAACAGATACTCATCCTCTTTCCTGACAGAGGCAAAAGCATTAACCTCAGCATGTCCCTCTCCGCACCGCACATGGTATCCCTCACCAATGACACGCCCTTCGGGACAGCCCTCATTAGGAGCAACTATCACCGCCCCCACCATAGGGTTTGGCTTGGCGGTAAGGTTTCCATTCGCCGCCAGTTGTATGCAGCGGCGCATATATCTCTCATCAACAGTTATCATATTCATTGCAAATATATTAAAAAATCAGTACAGAACAAAATAAATTCAACATTATAACAAAGATATCTTTGAATTCTTCTCGCAAGGTACCAATGCTAACAGCATAAATGAGGCATTTTAACCTTTTTTTCTATACTCTTTTTACTTATCTTCCGTTTTTTTCTTATCTTTGCATAAGATAAGCTGCATCTCAGCAATTAAAGTAAACTTTATTGCGTTCGACTTGCATTATTTTTGCAAATGACAATATAATATTAATCACTATGAACATGAAACATATCATATTGATGCTCTTTGCATTATTTTGTATGACAACCGTCAATGCCCAGACCTTACGCGGCAGCAACGGACTGTCTGTAGGCAAGGTGGAAAGCAACGGAACGGTACGTGGCAGCAACGGACTATCTATCGGTAAGTTTGAAAGTGACGGAACGGTACGCGGCAGCAACGGGCTAAGCATCGGAAAGGTTGAGCGTGACGGAACGGTACGTGGCAGCAACGGACTGACCATCGGAAAGATTGAGCGTGACGGAACGGTTCGCGGCAGCAACAGGTTAACCATCGGAAAGGTAGAAAACGACGGGACGGTACGTGGCAGCAACGGACTAAGCATCGGAAAAGCTGAGGGGGTAAACAAACAGCAAGCAGCAGCTTGTTTCTTCTTCTTTTTCGGCAACAGATGAGTTACAGACAGCTCTGGCAAAGACTGACGAAACAATACGATGCGGACGAAGCAAAAGCCATCGTCCGCATGGTGTTTGATATTCTCTTTGGATGGAGCCTTGCCGACCTTTATACCGACAAGTTCAGTAATCTGACACAAGTACAATCGGCACAGGTAGAGGCGGTCATGCGAAGGTTAGAAGCTGGTGAACCGGTACAATACATATTAGGAGAGGCAGAGTTTGGGAACAGACGTTTCAAGGTGACACCTGATGTGCTGATACCACGCCCCGAGACGAACGAACTGGTTGAATGGGTAACACAAACAGCAGTCGCAATATCGTCTCATCCACACATTCTTGACATCGGAACCGGGTCTGGATGTATCGCCATAACACTTGCCTTAAACCTCCTCTTGGAGGTTTATAAGACAGTGTCTAATGGCCTTCTAAAAGAAGACACCCAGAAAGAGGCTTATAAGATAGAGGCATGGGACGTATCTCCTGCCGCATTACATGTGGCAAAAGAGAATGCGGAACGGCACAATGCCGATGTTGTCTTTGAGCGACATGACATCCTATCTGATATACCCCCTAACGATTCTTTTGATATTATCGTAAGTAATCCGCCATATATATGTGAGAAGGAACGAGCGGAGATGGAACCCCATGTATTGGACTATGAGCCGGCATTGGCATTGTTTGTTCCCGACAACGACCCTTTGCGATTCTATCGAGCCATCGCTGAATTTGGACAAAAGTGGTTGAAAGCCGATGGACTCTTGTTTTTCGAGATTAACCCACACTATCATGATGCCCTTTGTGACATGCTAACCCAAACAGGATATTCATCCATAGAAACAAAAAACGACATATATGGAAAACAACGAATGATAAAAGCAAGAAAACTATGAGCACACAAAAAGAGATTACCGAAGAACTCGCCTTAAGCAGGTTGGCAGCAGCCTGTTCCAGACGGGAACATTGCACAGGTGAGATGCTTGAGAAAATGCGCCAATGGAAGTTAAGCGATGAAGCTCAGGCACGTATTATCAAATATCTTACCGAGAATAAATACATCGATGACGAACGGTTCGCGCGTTTGTTTGTACGTGACAAGATGACCTTCAACAAGTGGGGGCGCAAAAAGATAGAGCAAGCCTTATGGATGAAGAGAATAGACGAAAAGCTCATATCAGACATTCTTGATGAAATCGACAAAAATGAGTGGAAAACCATACTTTTACCACTTCTCAAAGCAAAGCGTAAGACAATAAAGGCAGAGTCGGATTATGACTGTTTGATGAAACTCATACGCTTTGCTTTAAGTCGTGGTTTTACTATGGACGTGATACATGACTGCCTATGAGAAGGATCAGTTTCCTTACAAGGCTGCTTGACTTGATTGCACCACGCGCATGTGTCATTTGCGGATGCAGGTTGAGTATTACTGAAGAGCTTATATGCGGAGCTTGTAACATGCACCTGCCACGAACCGGATTCTCAGAGAGTCCCTCCGACAATGAGATGGCAAAACTGTTCTGGGGACGTCTCAACAGTAACTATCCGATAGAGCAAGCCACTGCCCTATTCCGCTTTGAGCCGGAATCGCAAGTAAGCAAACTCATTTACAACCTTAAGTACCATGACCACCCGGAATATGGTGAGATTCTTGGCAGGATGGTAGCTATGGAACAACCGGAAAGTTTCTTCAAGGATATTCAGCTCATAATACCCGTACCGCTTACACGCGTCAGGCAGAGAAGACGCGGTTATAATCAAAGCATGATGATAGCACAAGGTATAAGTGATTTCACTAAAATACCAATCGGGAAAAATATCATAATACGAAAACATTTTCATGAAAGCCAAACACGTAAAGACTGGTGGGAACGCCAAGATAACGTAGAAGGAGTTTTCAAGCTCACCGACAGCAGTGCGGTATCAGGTAAACACATTCTCATCGTAGACGATGTGCTCACTACCGGTGCGACGATATTGTCATGTTGCAATGAGCTTCTGAAAGCCGGAGATGTACGTTTCAGTGTTCTGACATTAGGTTTTACAAAGAGTTGAAAATCAAAAAAACACTCACTTTGGCATGAAAATAAAAAAAATGAACTTTTTCTTTGAATTGTGCTCACTTAATCGTATCTTTGCAAAAGAAAAAGAATGACGCTTATGGCAAGACATCCTTTATGGTCAGATGAGTACTGGTTATTACTAATGCAATTGTATCTGAAAAAACCAGTAGGGTTGAAACCACTCTATTCGCGTGGTATGGTTGACTTGAGCCTTGAGTTACATATCCGTCCACAATTCCTTTATGAGCAAATGTTTCGCCTTAGGCAACTTGACACTCCCAAAATAGAGCAGCTGTGGAACAAATACAGCAAAAGCCCCAAGAAGCTATCAAAAGAAGCGACCTTGCTCCGGCAAATGAATGGTTTTGGTCAGGCAGAAGAATTTTATGATGGCGTGGAGTTCAACGAGTCATGGGAAAAAGATTTCAAGCCAATCTTTAAGGACCAAGCTCTGACACCAGTGCACCTAATCCTCATTCTCGACCTTTATTTCCGGTTAACACCGATTACCATGGTTGAGGACACTCCGGAGCTGAAAGAACTTGGCAAGCTTATCAACATGTCACCCAAAGACATCGTGGAGGTTATGGAGGTTTTTAAGTTCTGTGACCCCTATCTCAACCGTGACGACTTGATGATAACACCATTATTGAACCCTTGTCAGGATATATGGAACCGCTATGGCAACGACAATCCTGAAAAACTGGCAGGCTTTGCTGCCCAACTGAAAGAATTATTTAAAGGATGAAACAAGAACTCGTTCAGACACAAGAGCAGAAACAACAACTGGTACAACGGCTCTCAGCCCAACAGATGTTGAATATCAGACTGTTGGAGATGCCACTGACAGAGCTCGAGGAAAGCATCAACGCTGAGTTGGATGACAACCCGGCACTTGAAGTCAAGAGCGATGCCGACGACACCTTTCAAGAGTTATCGGATTCCACAGATGACAACGAGGATTTCGACCAGCGTTCTGAGCGTGAAGAGAGAGAAGACGCATTAGACTCTGCCTTGGAAAACCTTGGCAGGGATGATGAGATGCCGGAATACAGCTCGGCAACGAGCCGTCATGACAATGCGGAATATGAGGAAATCGTTTTTGGCGACACCGTCTCTTTCTACGACAAGCTAAAGGAACAGATCGGTGAACATGAGTTAAGTGACGAGCAACGTACCATTATAGAATACCTCATCGGCTCTTTGGAAGATGATGGCTTGTTAAGGAAAGACCTTGATACCATCGCGGATGAGCTGGCGATATACCAAAACATCGACTCGCCAGTTGAGGAGATTGAGAAAGCACTGCATATTCTTCAGGAGTTCGACCCGCCAGGTATCGGTGCGCGCAG
The DNA here is from genome assembly GCA_905236455.1 of uncultured Prevotella sp. Lineage (GTDB taxonomy): Bacteria > Bacteroidota > Bacteroidia > Bacteroidales > Bacteroidaceae > Prevotella. Next base: position 5,401 of record CAJOPT010000093.1, read on the forward strand.
CCTTCAGGAATGTCTGCTGATACAAATACGTCGGAAGAAAGCCAGCCATAGCCCCAATTCCGTCTGGGATATTATAGAGAAGATCATCACTAATCATTTTGACGCATTCACAAAAAAACACTGGGACAAGATACAGACCAGTATGCGGTTGTCCGACATACAGCTTGAAGAGGTACAAACAGAGATACGGAAGCTGAATCCTAAGCCCGGTGCCGCCCTTGGTGAGACCTTGGGAAGGAATATCCAGCAAATAACCCCAGACTTTATCGTTGAAAGCGACGATAACGGCTTAATATCGTTCCATATCAACCAGGCAGACCTTCCTGACTTATATGTCTCACCTTCCTTTGAGGATATGATTAATATTTACCGACAGAAAAAAGGCAAAATAAGCCTAAAGGAGAAGGAAGCGTTACTATATGCCAAGGAGAAAGTTGAGAAGGCACAGAACTACATAGAGGCTATAAGACAGCGACGCCAGACACTTTACGTCACGATGAAGGCAATCATCAACCATCAGCGGAAGTTTTTTCTTGACGGAGACGAAAGTGAGCTAAAGCCAATGATATTAAAAGACATAGCAAATGTCACCGGACTGGATATCTCAACTATATCACGCGTCAGTAATGTCAAATATGTCCAAACAAGATGGGGAGTCTTTCCTTTACGTTTTTTCTTTTCCGAAGGATATACCACAAAAGAGGGTGAGGAGCTGTCGGTAAGAAAAGTAAAGATCGTATTGAAGGAAATCATAGCAAAGGAAGACAAAAAGAAACCGATGAGCGACGAGGAGCTGACAAAGAGAATGAAAGAGCACGGCTATCCTATTGCCAGACGTACCGTGGCAAAGTACCGTGAGCAAATGGGAATACCTGTCGCGCGGCTTAGAAAAGAATAACATTGACAAATAATAAAAGATTAAATATCTTGGAAGAAAAGAAAATCATATTCGCCGCAAGGGTTGTGAGCAGTATCTTCACACCGTTTTACCTGCCCATCGTCGGTTTGGTTATACTTTTCCTTTTCAGTTATTTGAATATGCTTCCGAATGCTTACAAGTTGTTCGCATTGCTTCTCGTATATATCTTTACCGCATTATTGCCCACTTTTCTCATTAGGATGTATCGTAATTATCAGGGATGGACACCAATACAGTTAGGAATCCGTGAACGCCGTATTGTACCATACGTCATCTCCATATTATGCTATTTCACTTGCTTCTACATTATGAACATGCGTAATATGCCCCATCTGATGAGTTCTATCTTAATGGCGGCATTGATCGTACAAGTGTTGTGTGCCCTGATAAATGTATGGTGGAAGATTTCCACACACTCTGCCGCTATCGGAGGTGTGACCGGAGGTCTTTTGGCATTTTCCATGATTTTCAATTTCAACCCCGTTTGGTGGCTTTGCGTGTTATTAGCCCTTGCCGGAATGGTTGGAACAAGTCGCATGATTCTCCGACAACATACCTTGTCGCAGGTTGTTTGCGGCTATTTCCTCGGTGTTTTGGCGGCATTTATATCTATAATCCTTGTTTAGAACCGAAAATATGAAACCATTAGTAAGTATTATCATGGGCAGTACGAGTGACCTGCCCGTTATGGAAAAAGCCTGTAAATGGCTTGAGGAAAATGAGATACCATTTGAGATGAGTGCTTTATCAGCACACCGCACACCAGATGCCGTGGAGTCATTTGCCAAGAGTGCAAAAGACCGTGGCATAAAAGTGATTATTGCGGCAGCTGGTATGGCAGCGGCATTACCTGGTGTCATTGCCGCCTCAACCCCATTGCCTGTTATCGGGGTACCAATCAAGGGAATGCTTGATGGTCTTGACGCCATGCTTTCCATCATACAAATGCCTCCCGGCATTCCTGTAGCCACAGTAGGTGTCAATGCGGCTCAAAATGCTGCGATACTGGCTGCCCAGATCATCGCTCTGAGTGATTCGGATGTGGCAGAAAAAGTCAACAACCATAAAAACAGCTTAAGCAAGAAGATAGAGAAAGCCAATCAAGAACTGGCTAACATCAGCGATTATCGTTTCCTGGTTCATAAATAACAGACTATTATGGATTCGTTTACTTTTACGCGCAGAAAGTCGTCAGTTGTACAGATTGGCGCAATAGCTATTGGTGGTAACCAACCTATTCGTGTACAGTCAATGACGACGACTAACACCAATGACACAGAAGCCTGTATAGAACAAGCCAAGCGCATTATTGATGCCGGAGGAGAATTGGTGCGCCTCACGACACAAGGCAGACGCGAGGCAGAGAATCTTAAACAAATCAGCGCAGGATTAAGGGCACAAGGTTACCTTACCCCTTTGGTTGCAGATGTACATTTCAATGCAAACGTGGCAGATATAGCGGCACAATATGTGGAAAAGGTTCGTATTAATCCCGGAAACTATGTCGATCCTGCCCGCACCTTCAAGCAGCTTGAATATACCGATGAGGAATATGCTGAAGAACTTAGAAAAATTGACAAGCGACTGATGCCATTTATTGCCATTTGCAAGGAACATCATACCGCAGTACGCATAGGAGTGAATCACGGTTCTCTTTCTGACCGCATCATGTCACGATATGGAGACACTCCCGAAGGTATTGTCGAAAGTTGCCTGGAATTCCTTCGTATATTCAAGCGTGAGAATTTCAACGATGTGGTGATATCAATTAAGGCTTCTAACACAGTTGTGATGGTACAGTCGGTACGTTTGCTTGTAAAGCGTATGAGCGAAGAGGGAATGTGCTATCCCTTACACTTAGGCGTCACGGAGGCTGGCGAAGGTGAGGACGGGCGAATTAAAAGCGCAGTCGGAATCGGTGCTTTGCTGACAGAAGGTATTGGCGATACCATTCGCGTGTCGTTGAGCGAGGAGCCAGAAGAGGAGATTCCTGTTGCCTTGAAGTTAGTAGATTCCATTGAAGAATGCTCCCGTTTGCGAATGGAGGCAAAGAAAACCATTTCTGATGACACGGTAACAATAAGCCTGCATGAGACCAATTGGGAGTCGTTACAGCTGAAGGCAGCAATGGCAGTAGGCGCATTGTTTATTGATCAGTGCGCACACAAACTGATAATTCACAATGATGGCTTCTCAAATGACAAGCTCACAGAACTCTCAGACGCCATACTCCAAGCCGCACGTATAAAATTCACCAAAACAGAGTATATATCCTGTCCTGGTTGTGGACGTACCCTTTATGACTTGCGTTCTACTATTGCACGCATAAAAGAGGCTACAAAGGATTTAGTAGGACTGAAAATCGGGATTATGGGATGTATTGTCAACGGACCGGGCGAGATGGCAGATGCTGATTATGGATATGTCGGGGCTGGACCTGGCAAGATTTCCCTATATCGCAAAAAGGAATGTATTGAGAAAAACATCCCCGAGGATGAGGCTGTAGAGCATTTGTTAGCTATAATACAAGCAGACAAAGGTGCATAAATTTACCCTTTTAATACTTGACAAAGGTCCTTCTATTCCATAATGCAAAAGAAAAGTCAACTTTTCTTTTGCATTATGCTTACTTAATCGTACCTTTGCCGAAAATTTCAAAAGCGATGGCATATAAGAGAATTAGCGCAGAAGAAGCTGCATCATTGATTCGGGATAAAGAAATGTTAGCATTATCTGGCTTCACACCGAGTGGATGTCCAAAAGGAATATTCCGTGCCTTGTCAAAAAGGGCAATAAAGCTACATGAGGATGGTGAGGAGTTTGCCGTAGGAATTCTCACAGGTGCCTCTACCTGCCAAAGTATCGAGGGTGACATGGCTGCTGCCAAGGCGTTGCGTTTCCGTGCTCCTTTCTCAACAAATAAGGATTTCCGTACACATACAAATATTGGAGAAATCGAATATGAAGACATGCATCTCGGTCACATGGCAGAGAGGCTACGCCGCAATTTCTATGGGGAAATAGACTGGGCGATAATAGAAGTGTCTGACATGATAGAAGGACAGGACATCTGCAAGGCTTTCCTGACATCTGCCGGTGGAATTACCGCAACAATAGTTAGATTGGCAAAACATGTCATCATTGAACATAACAGCTTTCACCACTCCAACGCAAGATATCTGCATGACACCTTTGAGCCAATAGAGTGTGGCTTCGGACGTCCGCCAATTCCGATAGTCTCTCCTTATGACCGTGTCGGCGACAACTTCATTGCCATCGACGCATGGAAGATTGCCGGTGTTGTAGAAACAAACATCCCGGAAGAGGCTCGTACTTTTAACGAGCCAGACGAGGCTACGACGCAAATCGGGCAAAATGTGGCAGAGTTGCTTGCAAACGATATGAGAACAGGAAGAATACCGAGTCAGTTCCTACCCGTCCAAAGTGGTGTGGGGGCAACAGGAAATGCCGTTTTCAAAGCATTGTCAGCCAGTCCGTTAATACCCCGTTTCCATGTCTATAGCGAAGTTGTACAAGACGCTGCCATCCACTATATGATGGAAGGTAAGATTATCAATGCCTCAGCAACCGCAATGACAGTCACCAATGAACGTCTGAAGATGGTTTACGACAATATCGACTATTTCTCAAAACACCTGACCCTTCGCCAGAGTGAGATAGCCAATTCCCCAGAGGTCATACGCAGGTTAGGTGTTATCGCATTGAACACTGCTTTAGAATGTGATATCTATGGCAATGAGAACTCCAGTCATGTTTGTGGCTCATCTCTGATGAATGGTATCGGTGGCTCATGTGACTATGAGCGTAATGGCTACCTGTCGATTTTCACGACACCCTCTACTGCCAAGAATGGAAAGATTTCCGCTATTGTACCTATGTGTTGCCATGTTGACTCTACGGAGCACGACGTAGATGTTATCGTGACAGAGCAGGGCGTGGCAGACCTTCGAGGCAAGGGACCGATACACCGTGCACATGAGATTATTGAGAACTGCGCACATCCCGACTATCGCCCTCTTTTGCGAGACTATCTCAAACATATTGCGCCGATGGGACATGAGCCCCAGTCAATGCGTGCGGCACTGGCATTCCATGACACATTCCTTCGCAAAGGAGACATGAGGCTAACAGACTTTGCTGAGTATCAAGTTTAAACAGTCTGTTTATTTTGATGACTATCGCACCTCTAAAGATTCTTAAAAAAAGGCATTATAATCCTTATTTTGCATAATAAAAGGTGGAAAACAACCTTTATTTGCGGAATTCTGTTTATATTTGCACCCAAAATTGGATTTCGAAAAAGTTGAAAGATGAAAGCTGAAAGCTTGAATAATATCATATCCGCAATACTGCTGCTTACCGCAGTTGTAATGTCATCATGTCTGAGTGGAGATGATGACAACGATTATACTTATTACGAGGAAACAGCACTTACCCAGTTCTCGTTAGGGACAATGAAAACGTACAGTACTACGAAGACCTCAGATGGCAGAGACAGTACTGTTATTACGACCTTTCAAGGCTCGACATATAAGTTTCAAATCGACCAGACCAATCATACCGTTTACAATATTGACTCTCTACCAAGCAATACTGATGTAAAGCATGTCTTGGCATCGATCACCAGTAAGAATTCCGGCGTGATATTAATTAAGAGCATGACGAGCGACTCCTTGTTCTACTTTAGCAGCAGTGACTCTATTGACTTCTCGTCACCCCGGGTATTCAGAATCGTTTCGCAGAGTGGAGCCAACTATCGTGACTATACCATCACACTGAATGTACACAATCAAGATGGAGACGTAATGAAATGGGATATGCTTGAAAGTCAGCAAGCCTTCGCGGCAATGAAAGACATGAAAGCAATAGCACTTGGTGATTATGTATATGTCTTTGGCTCTGATGGAATGTCAACTATTGCCTATAAGACATCTATAAATGACGGTCATTCATGGACTGTCTGCGGCTCGAATCTCAACATGCTTTTTGACGCAGAAGCCTGCCAAAACGTCATCGCCAAAGATAACTATATCTATCTGTTAAATAACCATTTCTTATTACGAGCCACAGACGGTCGGACATGGGAGCTGATCGACAATAACACAGCTATTAAGAAGCTTGTGGGAGCAACTACCCTGGAACTATATGGTATGAATGCGGATGGACTGCTAATGGTGTCACGTGACAATGGTATATCATGGACCGTCGACGAGATAGATGATGATCCTGATTTATTGCCACAAGATAACATCAGCTATGTTTGCCATAAACTCAATACGAACAATAACATAGAGCGTATAATGCTTTTTGGCAACGGACAGTTTACCTCCTATGCCCACCTATGGACGAAATTGGTGGACGTTTATGGGAAAAGTAATTCTTTCCAATGGTCATTTGTTGACGTGGCAGACATAAACACGTATGCGGCACCAAAACTGTTGGAGCCAGTTGTGATTGGCTACGGTGACTATGACTTACTGTTAGGTGCAGAGCTCAATGGCTCTTTTGAACAAATCCGAGAAAGCAATGATGGTGGTATTGTGTGGAAGAAATCATCCAACTTTGTTTATCCCACAGACTTTGACGGCAACTCTGAAACGTTTACCGCCGCCGTTGACTCCAACAACTTTATTTGGATTATCTGTGGCGGATCGGGTAAAGTGTGGCGCGGCAGACAAAACAGAATGGGATGGAGTTACCCGCAACAGTTATTCACAGAATAATTAAGCAAATAGGGAAAGAGGCGTGATAATACATTTCATCAATAAAATAACAAGCCAAAGAGACAAGACAATATCGGCAGCGTCTGTGGCGGAGGTATCATTAGACCCCGTTTTAAAAGTCTTCGCCAGAAGACTTCTGGCGCTTTGCCTTATTCTCTTTTTCCCTGCATACTGCCTCGCACAAGAAGACCCTGAATACAAAATGGAGATTGGAGCTGGTGTGGGACTAATGGGATATATTGGTGACTTCAATGCCAATTTCACAAAAGACCAGCAACCAATGGGAACCATCATGGCAAGATACAATTTTGACACATACATGGGATTGAAGTTCAATGCCAGCTATGGCAAAATCAAAGGTTCCTCCTCAGACGTAAAAGACTATTTTCCTGCTTTCTCAAATGAAAAATATACATTTGACAATACACTTATAGGAGCCGGCGTAACATTTGAATGCAATTTCTGGCCTTATGGCACAGGACAAGACTATCGTGGTGCCAAGCGTCTGGTGCCATACTTGTTCGGAGGTATGGAAATGACATACGTAGATATTAAAAACGGTGACAAGAAGAACGATATATCTGCCAATATCCCTTTAGGATTAGGAATAAAATATAAAATAGGGAAGCGGATGAATCTGGGAGTTGAATGGGCTTTGCATTTCTCACTATGCGACTATTATGACGGAAAGAAAGACCCGTTTGACATTAAAAGCTCAGGAGCTTTTAAGAACACAGACTGCTATTCCGCTCTTCAAGTAACGTTTACTTATAGTTTTATGGCAAGATGTAAGGTTTGTCACAACGAAGATGAGGATTGATATGAATAAGGAACTAAAAAATATACCACAACACATCGCTATTATCATGGATGGTAACGGGCGATGGGCAATGGAAAAAGGTAAACCACGGAGTTATGGTCACCAAGCTGGCGTGGAAGCTGTCCGCCGTATCACAAAAGCATGTAGGAGTTTAGGCGTTAAGTTCTTAACACTTTATACTTTCTCAACAGAAAACTGGAACAGACCAAATGATGAGATAGCTGCCTTAATGGGCTTAGTCCTTACCTCATTGGAAGATGAGATTTTCATGAAGAATGATGTACGTTTCAGAGTAATTGGCGACATAAAGCGACTTCCAGACGATGTGCAACAGAAACTCTACGAAACGATGGAGCATACCGCTTCAAATAAATCGATGACCATGGTCGTTGCATTGAGCTACTCCAGCCGTTGGGAGATAACAAATGCTGTGAAAGAGATCGTTCAGAACATTCATGATATGGAAGAACTTCCACAGAACGCACTCAAGAAACTCCGTACCGGTGGTATTCGCGCCGAGGATATAACAGAAGATTATATCAGTCAGCACTTACAGACTAATTTCATGCCAGACCCAGACCTACTAATCAGAACTGGTGGGGAATTACGTATATCTAACTACCTCTTATGGCAGATTGCTTATTCTGAGCTTTATTTCTGTGATACCTATTGGCCAGACTTTGATGAGGAACATCTGCTTTGTGCCATAGAAAGCTATCAGAACCGCCAGCGCAGATTCGGAAAGACTGAAGCTCAGATAGAACTGGAAGAGAATGCTCCACATAAAGAATAGAATATGAACTTGGAGAATGATAGAATATTAAGAAACAAGCATTTTGAATATGTACATATATAATAAGGTATACACATTGATGGTTATTGTGCTTTGCTGTTGTTTAAAAGCAAACGCACAAGAAAAGATCATCAATCCAGACATCACTTATGCGGGAACCCCACAGCGGTTGACAATTGGTGGTATTGAGGCTTCGGGTGTTGAAGGCTATGACGACTTTGTACTCACCGGAATCTCTGGCCTTGCTGTTGGACAAGTGGTTACTGTTCCCGGAAATGAAATAACAGAGGCGGTAAAACGATATTGGAAACATGGATTGTTCTCAGATGTATCTGTCTCTGCTGATTCAATCGTTGGTGATAAAATCTACCTTCATATTAATTTGTCCTTGCGTCCCCGCGTGTCAACAATCAATTACATCGGGTTAAAGAAGAGCGAAAAGGAAGACATGGAAAAAAAGCTTGGTATCATTAAGGGTGGACAGATAACTCCAAACATGATAGACCGTGCCAAGACTCTTGCCAAGCGATATTTTGATGACAAAGGATACAAAAATGCCGATATAAGCATTCGCCAGCGTGATGATGTCGCCAACAAGAATCAGGTTATCCTCGATGTCGTAGTAGATAAGAAAGAAAAGATTAAAATACGTGATATTATTGTTGAAGGAAATAACAACCTGTCTAAAGGTAAAATTAAAGGTTCTTTATTCAAAACAGGAGCTTTCAAAGTAGGCGAGGCTGGTAAGTTTTACAGCTTTTTCAAAAAGAAGAAATACACACCTGAGCGATTCGAGGAGTCCAAGAAGGCATTAATAGAAAAATACAATGAATATGGCTATCGCGATGCTGTTATTCTTGCAGATAGTGTATGGAATGTTGATGATAAGCACGTTAGCATATATGTGAAGGTTGATGAAGGAAAGAAATATTTTATACGTAACATCACATGGGTCGGCAATACTGTGTATACAACAGATTATATGAGTCGGCTTTTAGAAATGAAGAAAGGTGATGTATACAACCAGAAACTTCTTAATAAGCGACTTCGAGAAGACGAGGATGCCGTTGGTAACGCATACTGGAACACAGGTTATCTGTTTTACAACTTGGATCCAACAGAAGTGAACATTGTAGGTGACTCCATTGACTTGGAAATGCGCATCTTTGAAGGACAACAGGCTCATATTAATAAAGTAAGGATTAATGGTAATGACCGTTTGTATGAAAACGTTGTTCGCCGCGAGCTGCGTACAAAGCCCGGAGACCTTTTCTCAAAAGAAGCTTTGCAACGTTCTGCCCGTGAATTGGCTTCAATGGGACACTTTGACCCGGAGGCTGTCAACCCAGATGTCAAGCCAAACTACGAAACGGGTACTGTGGACATTAATTGGGATTTGAAGCAAAAATCCAATGATCAGATTGAGCTTTCACTGGGTTGGGGTCAGACGGGCGTCATTGGACGTGTCGGTTTGAAGCTCAATAACTTCTCTATGGCAAACCTCTTTAACAAAAACCGCGAGCACAGAGGTATCATGCCGATTGGTGATGGTGAGGCATTGGGAATTTCTTTCCAGACAAATGGTAGTTATTACACTTCAGTAAGTACGAACTATTCAACAAGCTGGTTTGGAGGGAAACGACCTATCCAGTTCTCTGTTGGAGCTTATTATAGTAAGCAGACCTCTATCTCAGATAATTATTATAATAGTGGTGTTATGAACAACTATTACAATTATCTTTATGGTTATGGCTCATCTTATTATAACAACTATGAGGCTTATTACGACCCAGACAAATATATTCAGCTGGTTGGTGTGAATGCTGGATGGGGAAAGCGTCTGAGATGGCCGGATGACTATTTTACCCTTTCCTTACAAGTTGCCTACACCAGATATATAATGAAGAACTGGAGCTATTTCCTCATGACCAACGGCTCATCAAATAACCTGAACCTCAGTTTGTCATTGAACCGCACCTCAACCGACAACCAACTCTTCCCGAGAAGAGGTTCAGAATTTACAGTCTCACTGTCACTCACACCGCCATGGTCTCTATGGGACAACAAAGACTATGAGAATCTGGCGACCAACCGCAATTCTGTTACTTACCAATCTGAGCTACAGGAGAAATACCGTTGGGTGGAATATCATAAATGGAAATTTAAATCACGTACTTACACTGCACTCACTGGCGGCACCAAGTGTTTTGTGCTGATGACACGTGTTGAATTAGGATTACTTGGCTCATACAACAAAAACAAGAAGACTCCATTTGAGACCTACACCGTTGGTGGTGATGGCATGAGTGGATATTCATATGGATATGCGGAAGAGACTATTGCATTACGTGGATATGACAACGGCTCTATAGGATACAATAGCTACGCTTATGACCGCTTCACTTTGGAAATGAGGTATCCTTTCTTGCTGGGTAATACCACTATCTACGGACTTGCTTTTGCAGAAGCAGGTAATGCATGGTATGAGACAAAGAATTTCAATCCTTTCGACATGAAACGTTCCGCAGGCTTAGGTGTACGCATCTTCCTGCCAATGGTTGGTTTGATGGGTATTGACTGGGCTTATGGCTTTGATAAGGTAATAAGCGGTTCGACAACACAGCGTGGCGGCAGCCAGTTCCACTTCATTTTGGGACAAGAGTTCTAAATAACAAATATTTTAAATAAACATTTTTCAGACAGAAACGTCTAAGACAATAAACCAAAAAGAAAGAAAAAGATGAAAAAGTGTATGATGATAAGCTTGTTTGTTATCACAACGATAGCAGCAAGCGCTCAGAAGTTCGCATTAGTTGACATGGAATATATTCTAAAGAATGTACCCGCATATGAACGTGCTAATGAACAGTTGAATCAGGTATCTAAGAAATGGCAAGCCGAAGTGGAAGCATTAAACACCGAAGCGACAACTCTGTATAAGAACTATCAGAACGAAGTAGTATTCCTGTCACAGGAGCAAAAAAAGAAACGTCAGGAGGCAATAATGCAAAAAGAAAAGGAAGCTTCTGAGCTTAAACGTAAATATTTTGGACCAGAGGGAGAGTTATTCAAAAAACGTACCTCACTTATGACGCCTATTCAGGAAGAAATTTACAATGCCGTAAAAGACATTTCAGAGCAACGAGGCTATTCACTTGTTGTTGACCGTGCTGCAAATGCTGGTATTATCTTCGGCTCACCAAAGATAGATATCAGCAATGAAGTTCTTGAGAAATTAGGTTATGGAAATCAATAAAATTATCAATCAATAAAAAAAAGAAAAATGAAAAAGCTATTTGTAATGTTGATGCTCTGTGCACCAATGACATTGTTTGCACAGAAGTTTGGACACTTAGACTCACAAGCTCTTATCCAGTCTCTTCCAGAGGCTATTAAGGTTCAGAGCGAACTTGAGGCACAAGGTAAGATTTATGAAAATGATTTGAAAGCAATGCAAGAAGAATTGCAACGCAAGGCTGACGAGTATGATAAAACCAAGAGTACGATGAATTCTACAAAACAGGCAGAAACAGAAAAGGCTCTGCAGGATATGTATACAAAGATTCAGCAAACAGCGCAGGACAATCAGCAAGCTTTCAATAAAATGCAGCAGGACAAGCTTGGTCCTATCCTCCAAAAAGTACGCGACGCTATTGAGCAAGTTGCTAAAGCTGGTGGATATGTGTATATCATGGAACAGGCAGCTGGTCAGCCTATTTATATAAATACCACCCTTAGTAAAGATGTGACAGCAGAGGTAAAGGCACAGCTTAATAAGGTTAAATAATGAAGAAACTTTGTTTCATCTTATTGATGATGACGGCGCTGCCATTAATTGGCAGCGCCCAGTCTTTCAAGTTCGCGTTTTATAATGAAAAAAAGGTATTGCAGGCTATGCCTGATTACCTGTCCGCACAACAAGGATTGGAGGCTTTGAGGGCACAGTATGAGGCTGAAGCTAAAAGGATGTCAGAAGAGTTTAACAATAAATATGAGGAATTCCTGGATGTACAGTCAACCCTTGCACAGACAATTCGCAATAAGCGTCAGATGGAACTTGAAGAGCTGATGACACGTGGGGTCACATTCCGCAACAATTCCCAAAAATTGTTGGCAGACAAAGAGGCAGAAATGATGGCACCCATACGGCTTCGTTTGGACGAAGCATTGCAAAACCTCGGTACACAATACGGCTATGCATTTATCATGAATGCAGATAATGGTCAATTGTCTTGGGTCAACACAACAATCGGAGAGGATATCACAGAACTTCTGATAAAAGAATTAAATGTTAAGAACTGAGTATTAACATGTCTATGTCAAAAGAACCCGGACCAATTGGAATCTTTGATTCCGGATATGGCGGTCTGACGATATTACATGGCATTCGCCAACTGTTGCCAGAATATGACTATATATACCTTGGTGACAATGCGCGAGCTCCTTATGGCTCTCGCTCTTTTGAAGTTGTGTATCAGTTTACACGACAAGCCGTATTAAAACTTTTTAGCTTAGGATGTCAGCTCGTAATTCTTGGATGTAACACTGCATCGGCAAAAGCACTTCGTACTATTCAACAACGCGACTTGCCTATGTTAGACCCAGACCGTCGTGTATTGGGAGTCATACGTCCTACCGCAGAAGTTATCGGTGGACTTACAACCAGTCGCCACATAGGACTGCTTGCCACAGAAGGTACTGTACGCAGCGATAGCTATCGTTTGGAAATTCAGAAACTATACCCAGACATCAAGGTAACAGGCGTGGCATGTCCTTTATGGGTACCTATAATAGAAAACAACGAGGCAGACAGCCCTGGTGCCGACTATTTCGTAAAAAAACGCATGGATCATCTCATGAGGATCGACCCAGAGATTGATACCATAATTCTTGGCTGTACCCATTACCCTATTCTGATGCCTAAGATATTAAAATATGTACAACCAGGAGTGCGTATTGTTCCACAGAGTGAATACGTTGCAGAAAGTCTGCAACATTACCTTGAGCGACATCAAGAAATGGAACAGCGTATTACAAAAAATGGCAGTTGCCGGTATTATACTACAGAAAACCCAGATAAGTTTAAAGAAACCGCGCAGATATTCTTGCACGAAAATATCAATGTCAAACACATTGACTTAGAATAGAATAGCTCACATCCCTCACAAAACTATTTTGTTAATTTTCTACTGATATTTCTGACGGGATACCAAACTGCAAGCCAGCCAACTAATATCACTGTGATGAATATTATTACGATATCTAATGGATGAACGCTAACGGGATAGCTATCAACTATGAAATTACCACTACTATTGCCTAACCTTACCAAGCCATAGGTTTGTTGCAACCAACACAAGACAAGACCTAATACAATACCGATAACAGCACCTGCGGCTGATATCATACGCCCTTCAAACAAAAATATCTGACAGATTTGTTTCTCTGTAGCTCCAAGATTACGCAAAGTAATAACATCATCTTTCTTATCTATTATAAGCATTGAAAGCGATCCAATGATATTAAAACATGCCACCATAAGGATAAATGTAAGAAACACATAAGCAAAAAGTTTCTCTATCTGCATGATGTTAAATGTATCGGCCTGTTGCTCATAACGATCAAATACCTTATATTTATCGCCAACAATACTTTCTATTTCTTTTTTCACATCGCCAATGTCTGCACCAGCCTTCATTCGCAATTCCAAAGAACTGACTTCCCCTTGGCGATTAAAAAGTGTACGGGCAAAGTCAACAGATGTTATGATATATCCTCTGTCATATTTCCCCTGTTTTACTTGAAAGACTACTCCAGGTGAAATAAGAGAATCCTCTACAAACCCTTCTGTAGGGTTAGACAAATCTATTTGTCCCTCGCGCTTCGGCGCATAAATATGAAGGTAGTCCTCCCATTTTGTGCCAGTGCCAAGATCTTGCGCCAGCCGGATACCAATGATACCATATTGGAGGTTTGCTACATGTAATTCATAGTCACCATCCCCATAAAGAATGTCACGAATATTTGTAAGGCTGTCGAAATTATCTTGTACACCCTTTATTGTTACCATCGCCTGCTTGTCTTGATAGATAGCAAGAGCTTGCTCCTCAACACACTCTGTGGCAACCTTTATTTCCGGAAGAGTTTTAATCTTTTGCAGAAGTGGGTCATCAGCAGGGGCACTCTTTCCCTTTAATGGGACTACTTTCAACTGGGGGTCAAACGATGTGAAGAACGAGGCTACCAAGTCGGAGAAACCATTAAAGCCACTCATCACCACAACCAATGCCATTGTTGCTACAGCGACACCTATTACAGAAATCGCACTTATGACGTTAATTGCGTGTGTGCTCTTCTTTGAGAAAAGATAGCGACGGGCAATATAAAAAGGGAAATTCACGACTTAACAGATTAAATTAATATATTTGTATTGCTACTTCTTCAACAACTCATCTATACGCTCAATATAATCCAATGAGTCATCTATAAAGAAACGTAACTCTGGAATTATACGGACTTGATTGCGAATACGTTTTCCAAGCTCATATCGAACAGATTTTTCATTTTTATTGATATTGGTCAGAATCTCTTCACCTCTCTCGCTTGGAAAAACACTCAAGTAAGCCGTACAAATACTAAGGTCTGGGGAGATCTTTACACGAGTGACACTAATCATAACGCCATGCATCATGCGTGTCTGACTCTGGAATATCTCGGCAAGCTCTTTTTGGAGCAGACGAGCTATGCGGTTTTGTCTTGTCTCTTGCATATTATCAAATTGTTTCTTTCTCACTTTACACAACAGAACTTGTCTGTTGCCTTCTCTTCTGAATGCAAAGGTAATGCAAACCGAAGACAAAACAAAATAAATCTTGTTTATTTTTATTGTTGAGATGCTGCTTATATTATAAAAATGTAAGCAATGCTTCTGATAAAAGAACTATAAAAAAAGCAAATAATCATTCTCCTTCTCTTATGTTTAACCTATTTTATGTATATTTGTAACATGAAACGGATTATTTTTCTCATTGCCGCAATAATAGTTTGCGGAAACTTATTTGCACAAGAGGTGTTTACACTCGTCTATGCCACATCAGATGATGGCTTCGTTAATGTACGGGAGCGTCCTTCAAGTAGGGCGCATGTGCTTACCAAACTGTACATGTTCAATCATGGTCTGGGTAATGGGTTATATCTTGGACAGAATGGCAATTGGACTAAGGTTAACGTAAATGGTATCATTGGTTGGGCATACAGTAAATACGTTGGAAAGCAAAAATGGTATGACGGGAATGGCTCTCCAAAGCTTATTGCTACTGCAGACAACACACCAATATACCGGGAGAGTTATGTTGACAATCAAGAATATGACTTGTTTACATGGGTAAAGAGAGGGACTATCCTTGCTGATAATTTTGAGGAACAAGGCGAATATTACGTACTCACGTCCGCTCACGACTACCTTTTTATTAAAAAAGCTCATGCAAAAGTTGTTCGTTAACAATATACAATAATAATGAACAACGCTACACGGGAATTACTTGTCAAGTATGCTGAAAGGTATGAGACAGCCGCCTTTATTGAAGGTGACCCTTCATGGTTTATGCATCAGGTGAAAGGTCGTGAAAACCAAGAGACGATGGCTTTTCTTGCCTCTAGCCTCAGCTATGGCAGCAGGAAACAATTCCTTCCTAAGATACAATGGTTACTCAACTGCTCAGGTGGTGAGATTGACAACTGGGTAAGAACAGGAAAGTTTGAACATTATTTAAGCAAGGGTGACAACAGGTGTTTCTATCGACTTTACACTTGTCATCAGATGAACCGTTTCCTATACGCTTATAAACAGTTGCTAAACGACTATGGCACGCTTGGAGATTTCATCAGCAATCGAACATCCGACGGTTTTGGTGCAGTCTTTGCCATTTGCGAATATTTCGCATCACATGATATCAGTGTTATAATACCGAAGGATACACATTCTGCTTGCAAACGTGTTTGTATGTTTCTAAGGTGGATGGTACGTAGTAACTCGCCAGTAGACTTAGGGTTGTGGAAAGACTTTATCGACAAACGAACACTAATCATGCCTCTTGACACTCATGTACTACAACAATCCGTTCGCCTTGGACTATTAAATAACAAAACGGCAACAATGACAACGGCTCGCAGACTTACAAATGCACTTGCGGAAGTATTCCCTGACGATCCTTTGAAAGGTGACTTTGCCCTGTTTGGCTATGGAGTAAACACAACTGGCAACTAAAATACATTTAAATAAGATAGAAAAAATATGAATAATCTGAAGAAAACATTTGCAGGTAAACTGCTGGAGATTAAGGCTATCAAATTGCAACCTAATGACCCTTTTACATGGGCAAGCGGTTGGAAGTCGCCTTTTTACTGTGACAACAGAAAGACTCTTTCGTTTGCAGATTTGCGTACATGGGTGAAGCAAGAACTTGTACATACTATTATTTCTGAGTTCCCTGAGACTGAAGCCGTTGCAGGTGTTGCCACGGGAGCAATAGCACAAGGTGCCTTAGTTGCGGACTCACTGAACCTTCCATTTGCCTATATCCGCTCTAAAGCTAAGGACCATGGCATGCAGAACCTAATTGAGGGTGAGTTGCCAAAAGGTGCTAAAGTAGTTGTTGTGGAAGACCTTGTATCAACTGGCGGAAGCTCACTGAAAGCCGTAGAAGCTCTGCGAGCCGCAGGCTTTGAGGTCGTCGGAATGGTTGCCAGCTATACCTATGGATTCCCTGTAGCAGAGCAAGCTTTTACTGATGCCAAAGTACGCCTTTGCACTCTCACCGATTATGAGCATGTTGTGGAAACGGCTTTGGAAACAGGCTATATAAGCAATTCTGACGTAAACCTTCTTAACGAATGGCGCAAAGATCCTGCAAATTGGAACAAATAAAAAGGAATAACAATGGCAAAATTTGAAAGCTCTGTAAAACAGATTCCATATCCTCAACAAAGTGTTTATACAATGCTGAGCGACCTTACTCATATAGAGGCGGTTAAGGAAAAAATCCCGGAGGACAAGCTCAACAATCTTGAATTTGACAAGGACAGGATATCCATTGATGTTAGTCCTGTTGGACAAGTATCAATGCATATCATAGACAGGGAAGAACCAAAGATGATCAAGTTCGAATCAGAAAACTCACCGATGTCTTTCCATTTCTGGATACAGGTATTGCCTGTAACAGATACAGAATCGAAGATGCGATTGACCATTGATGCTGACATTCCGATTTTTCTGAAAGGCATGGTGTCGGGACCGTTGCAAGAAGGGATTGAGAAGATTGCCGATGCCTTGGCTATGATCCCTTATGAAACACAAGAGTAGAACCAAACAAAACGAGAAGAGATGGCACAGAAATTATGGGAAAAGAACTTTGAGGTAAATAAAGAAATAGAGCGTTTTACGGTTGGACGCGACCGAGAGATGGACTTGTATTTGGCAAAGTACGATGTCCTGGGAAGCATGGCACACATTACCATGCTGGAGAGCATCGGTTTGCTTGACAAAGAAGAACTGCCACTTTTGCTTTCAGAGTTACGCAAAATATATGCCCAGGCAGAGCGCGGTGAATTTGTCATTGAGGAAGGTGTTGAGGACGTTCACTCGCAAGTGGAATTACAACTTACACGAAAGTTGGGCGACATGGGCAAGAAAATACATAGTGGCCGATCCAGAAACGACCAAGTATTAGTAGACTTGAAACTCTTTACCCGTCATGAGTTAAAGCGCATTGTGGATGACGTAAAACTTCTCTTTGACGAGTTGATTGCTAAAAGTAATCAATATAAAGATGTTCTGATGCCAGGTTATACCCATCTGCAGATAGCTATGCCGTCTTCTTTCGGATTGTGGTTTGGTGCTTACGCTGAATCTTTTACCGATGATATGCTTTTTCTACAGGCAGCTTATAAGATGACCAACCGGAACCCTCTCGGCTCTGCCGCTGGGTATGGCAGCTCGTTTCCATTAAACAGACAGCTGACGACCGACCTGCTGGGCTTCGACACAATGGACTACAACGTGGTCTATGCACAGATGGGGCGCGGCAAGATGGAGCGCAATGTGGCGTTTGCACTGGCTACCGTTGCCGGAACCTTGGCAAAGATGGCGTTCGATGCCTGCCTGTTCAACAGCCAGAACTTCTCGTTTGTACATCTGCCAAAAGAGTGCACCACGGGCAGCAGCATCATGCCGCACAAGAAAAACCCCGATGTTTTCGAACTGATCCGCGCCAAATGCAATAAGATACAAGGTTTGCCCGGACAGGTGATGCTCATCATGAACAACTTGCCTGTGGGTTACTTCCGCGACTTACAGATTATAAAGGAGGTCTTTCTTCCTGCTTTTGATGAATTAAGCGACTGTTTACACATGGCTGCATATATCATAAACAGAATGTCAGTAAACGAACACATCTTAGACAACCCAATGTATGAGCCTATGTTCTCTGTAGAAGAGGTTAACAAGTTGGCCGCCAATGGAATGCCATTCCGTGACGCATACAAGAAAGTTGGACTTGACATTGAGTCAGGGGCTTTTCATGCAGACAAGAATATTCATCACACACATGAGGGTAGCATCGGCAACCTTTGCAATGATAGAATTGAAAAGCTGATGAACAATACTCTATATGGATTTTCATTCGAACGAATGGAGCAAGCTGAAAGGAAACTCTTGGGTTATGAGTAGGATGGGTTGGATGCGTGGTACAACAATATCTCTCTTATGTTTGCTCACATCATTGTTTGTATCATGTGGTGATGATAGCTTGTTTGGTAATTACACTTACAGCATTTTCCCAGCAGGATCACTGACAATAGATAATGGTGACCATCTGGATCCTACTCTTGCAAGCGCTATGAACGTGCTCTCTCCTGGTGTGTTCTGCCACATTAGCTTCTCTTTAGACAATGGTGCAAAATGCTATATATTCAAAAGCAGTCATGGAGGGACTCCAACTAAAAAAGTTTTCAACGTAAAAGATGAAAGCTTGGAAAACAATAATAGGATTGGATATTATAATGGCTTAATAGTGGGATTCGGCAATCTTGACAATCCTGCTATATTCTTCGCTTATGACGCACAATGCCCTAATTGTTTCTCGCCAAACATATTCCCACTAATTAACAGCCCTTTAACAATGTCATCTACTGGAATCGCATCATGTAGCAGATGTGAGCGCACGTATAACCTGAACACAGGGGGAAACATTGTAAAAGGGGACAATGGCAAAAGTTTGTATCTCTATCACTCCATGACGGGGGGACCAAACGGCATTCTTAGGGTTTATTAAATAGGCAAAAAAGCAAAAAAGAGAAAAGTAAATCCAATTTTGTTTGGATATTCGGAGAATTAGAACTATCTTTGCAAACCAATAAAGCATAAATATGCGGAAATAGCTCAGTTGGTAGAGCACAACCTTGCCCCAAAAGAAAAAGGTTCAACCTTGGCAAGGAATATATTGCGGAAA
>CAJOPT010000094.1 GCA_905236455.1 uncultured Prevotella sp.
GCGCTTCAGTAAAAAAGGACCTACGCAAATGAGACAATACAGTAACGACATCATAGGACACCTGCACTGGTTGGCGGCATACGGCAAAGCCGCCACGGAGTGTGCCGTGCTCATGGGTATGTCCATCAGTGCCCTGTCGAACCTACGCAAACGACTCCATAGCCGTATGTTCGGCATATCTGGCGGAGCACGTGAGTTCGATGAGAAGATCCGCCTGCTCTGAGTTTCGGCACGCTTACGCGTGGTAATCGAGTTTGCTCGCTTTGCGGAGCAAACATACTAATGATTACTTTTCGAGCTTTGCAGAGAAAAAGTTGCCTTAAATATTGTTCATTTACTTGGAATATTGTACCTTTGCAAGGTATACAACGTTTTGGTTAAGCAAGAGAATAGCGAGCTTGTTTGTTCTTCCGAAAGGCTACAGATAGGCGAGCAAAGCTCGGGAATGCATAAAAAAAGTCGAATGAAACTCAATAATTTTGACGAACTGGTAGACAGACGTGGCTCCAACTGCTATAAGTGGGATGAGCCAAGCGAGGATGGTGTCATCCCAATGTGGGTGGCAGATATGGACTTTAAGGCCGCCCCTGCTATTCAGGAGGCGTTGCGCAAGCGTGTTGAGCACGGAGTGTTTGGCTATGAGAAGGTTCCAGAGAGTTATTATCAGGCAATTCAAGGGTGGTTCCTCCGCCGTCATCAGTGGCAGATAGAGCGCAGTTGGATTATTTATACCATTGGTGTGGTTCCTGGAATCTCATGTGTGCTGAAGGCGATGACACTCCCCGGTGAGAACGTCCTGGTACAGACACCTGTATATAATTGCTTCTTCTCTTGCATTAAGAACTGCGGATGTCATGTCGCGGAGAGTCCCCTTGTCTGCGACGGTGACAGATATGTCGTCGATTTTGATGACTTTGAACGAAAGTGTGCCGATGAGAAGACAACAGTGTTCTTGTTGTGTAACCCCCATAATCCTTCGGGTAGGATGTGGACAAGGGAGGAGCTGGAACGCATGAATGAGATCTGTATGCGTCACCATGTGCGTGTCGTCTCTGACGAGATTCATTGTGAGATGGTAATGCCCGGACACACCTTTGTGCCTTTCGCCACTGTCAGTAAAGAATGCGAGGATAATAGTGTCATACTTAACTCTCCGTCAAAGTCATTTAATATCGCAGGCTTGCAGACAGCAAACATCATTTGCAAGAATCCCACATGGCGCAGACGCATAAATCGTGTCGTTAATATCTACGAGGTGTGCGATGTCAATCCGTTCGGACCTGTGGCATTGGAGGCGGCATACAACGAAAGTGAGGACTGGCTCAATGAGTTGAACGCGTATCTATGGGATAATTACCAGACCTTGAGAAATTTCTTTGCGGAGCAGTTGCCTGCAGTAAGGGTCTTTGACATGGAGGCGTCCTATCTCGTTTGGATAGATATTAAGTCGACGGGACTTTCCTCAGATGAGGCTACGGAGAAGCTGCTGAGGGAAGGGAAAGTCATGGTAAGCAGCGGAACTATATATGGAAAGGAAGCCGGTGAAGGCTTCCTTAGAATAAACATTGCGTGTCCTCGCCAGCGTATGATGGAGGGGCTGCAACGTATAGCACGGGTGCTAAATACCTAAACCCCTCTTGCCTCTATCACACAGTCATGCGGTAGCTTCGCAAATTCATCATACGTGACGGCTCCAATCTCATCTGCAGTGATATGACCGTTCTTGGGATTCTTAATCTCCGTAATACGCCCTTTGATTCTTGCCTCTACGCTGCTGTCCTCAAAGGCACGGTCGCAGGCAGCGTCAAATGTGCAGTCCTCCAAAACCAGGTTCTCCGCATAACACAAAGGCTGTTCTCCTGCAATATGACAACGTACAAGCTTGACGTTGTTAGAGTGCCATGCCAGATATTCACCGTCTATGGTTGAGTCATAGATTGTTACATTCTCGCATTCCCAGAAAGAGTCTTTTGTCACGATGTTGGCATGATGTATCTCAACATCCTTGCAATATTGGAACACATATTTGGAGTCGCTTTCCAAACCATCCACAAATACATTCTTGCAATACATGAACGGATATGTGCCGTCATGAAGTTTGACATTCTTGATTGTCAGCCCGTCGATGTTCCAGAATGTCTCGTCAGCATCGTTTATGACAACATTCTCCAGTGTCAGATTCTTCATCTCCCGGAAAAGCTTAGGAGCGTCAATCACCGTGTCTTTCATTGTCATGTCGTTCGAGTACCATATTGCCGAACGCGAACCTGTCTCGAAATAACAATTGGTGATGAGGCTCCCGTCTACGTGCCACCATGGATATTTACCAACAAAGCGGCAATGGTCTGCTTCAATATTGCGGCAGCACTTGATTCCTGACTCTCCGTCTGTGATGGTTACATGCTCAAGACGGGTGTCTTGTATTCCAAACAGAGGACGTTCTCCTCCGAAGGATTCATTCTTTATAAGCTTCATATTTTAATAATGTTTGTATTAATAATGGCAAAGACTATGCCAAAAAAACAGCATAATTATATTTGGATGTTTTGAGGAAAATCGTTAACTTTGCCTTCGTAAACCTTTAGATAGTACGATGTGTATGAGGGTATCCATGAAAAAGATACTGTTGTTTGCAGCTTTCTTGTGTCAGGCTGTAGCGGTCTGTGGACAACCTGTATGTACCGTGACTCGGTATGATGAGGACACGGGAATGGCGCAGTGGCATGTCACACAGATTGTTCAAGACAAAAATGGAATGATTTGGTTTTCCACATGGAATGGTCTTGACAGGTTCGATGGCTATGACTTCACCCATTTCAAGTCTTATGCCGGTGACGGTAGTGAGATATCCTCCAATCGCATTCGCGATATACGACTTACCGAGGATGACAATTTGTATTGCAGAGTGGATGACTCATGGTATCTCTTTGACCAAAGCAAGGGCTCTTTTTCTATTTTACCTGATAATCAGCAGGCCGCGCTCAATGAGAGCAAGAAGGGCAGGGGCGGCACGGGAATTATAGATAAGGAGTTGGATTTCCGTGATAAGAATGGTGTCACTTGGCATATTGACCGTTCCGGTGTATTGTCGTATAAAGAGAACGGGATGTTAGTTCCTTATCCGCTTAGTACTCCATTCTCTGATCTTACTTTTTACATGCCCGACCGTCAGGGTAATCTTTGGCTGTTGTCGCGCCGAGGGGTATATAAGCTGTCTTTCACCATGCGCCCTAACCAGGTCTTTCCTCAGGAGAAACCGGCACAGACGGGGTGTTTCTTCGCTGACAGCCAGAATAGATATTGGGTTACGACAAAGGGTGATGCCACGGTACGGGTATATGACGGCTCTTCTAACAGCCTGCTTGGGTATCTCTCGCCTGCAGGCTCATTGAGTAAGGGATATGTCAGCTTCGGTGCTCCGATATACTGTATGGCACAAACACGTGACGGGCGGATATGGATGGGCAGCAAACCCAAGGGACTGTTTGCGCTAACTCCCGCCGGAAGTGATGGCTTCCATGTGAGAAACATAAAGATAGACGCATGTAATGATGTATATGATATTAAGGAAGACAGGTGGGGTCATCTGTGGCTTGCAACTATGGGCGGAGGTGTGTGTTGCGTGGTGGATGCAAAATCTGATTCTCCTTCTAAAATCGTTGATTTCATCGGAAAGAAAGGTTATCCGGAGACAAAAGAGAATAAGGTGCGTTTTATTCATATTACAGAGGATAATCATTTGCTTGCCGCAACAACAGAAGGACTACTTATAGGTCGTGTTCCGGCAAACGGTAATGTGATTGAGACTGTTTTCAAATTACATCAGAGAGAAGCTTCCCGGAGCAACAGCTTGAGTTGCAACGCCACCATGGACATACTTGAGATGCCGTCCCGTCGTTTGTTCATAAGCACGGAGAGTGGCGGTGTGAGTGAGATCTTGTCAAGTGATATTGATGCCAGTCAACTTGACTTCCATAATTACAATATGCGAAACGGTCTTAACTCAGATGTTGTCATAGCGATGAACCGTCTCGATGATGACAATATCCTGTTGGTGGGTAGTAACCAGCTGATGACTCTTAATATCAAGGGGAAGGGATGTGGCTATTTTGACGCGCACTTCTTCCACGACTCATACCAGTTTGCTGAGTCTCGCCCAATGCGTCTGCCCGATGGCAGATGGCTCTTTGGTTTGCGTAATGGTGCCTTTACCATCGATAACGGTATGATTCGCAAGAGTCTGTTCGTTCCTCCGATAGTACTGACCGGTGTCTCTTTCTCAGGAAAGCAGCCTCAATATGCGGTAAACCACTTGGATGAAGTCGTGCTTCAGCCTGATGAGCGAACTATTACATTGTATTTCTCGGCACTTGATTACAGTGATCCTAAAAAAGTTAATTATGCGTTCAAAATGGACGAATCCACCGAGTGGAACTATATTGGACACAATCACTCTGTGTCGTTCGTTGATTTGGACCCTGGAACCTATCATATAACGCTTCGCTCAACTAATGCCGACGGGGTTTGGGTAGATAACAACCGTACGTTGACAATCATTGTGACGCCGACTTTCTGGGAGTCATGGTATGGTAAATTATTGATTATCCTGCTGATACTGGCTGTTGTCGGTGGAATAATCTACACATATCTATATATTAAGAAGATTAAACAACAACGGCATGAGGCTCTTGAGGCTTACCTTGAGTTGATTTCCCGTAGTGGCGAAAACTCGTCAGAGGAGAGTGACAGCTTGGAAAACTCTGATTCCGCAAATGAAGTCGCGACAGTAACATCGTCATTGTCTTCCGATGAGGAGTCTTTCATGCGTCGTATAATGGAGTATGTGGAGCAGCATATCGATGACGCTGAGGCAAATATAGGAGACATGGCAGACGCCGCCGCCACCAGCCGGTCAGGGCTTAACCGTAAGATGAAATCCATCGTCGGTCTTACGCCTGCCGATTTCCTTCGTGAGGCACGCATCAAACGAGCGTGTACGTTGCTGACCACTACAGGCGAGAGTATCTCTGATGTCGCTTGGCATTGTGGATTCAGTGATCCGAAATACTTCAGCAGGTGCTTTAAGGCTTCTTTGGGTGTGTCTCCATCCGAATATCGCGACAACCCTTCTTCGTGAGATTTTTTAACCACGGATTACACAGGTTGCACGGATTCTTTTTGTTTCCTTATTTGTGAGATTCGTGTTCGACTCAACAATGTGATTCCGTTTTTCGCAATCGAGTAGGTGGTAAAAAAATCCCAATGAGGTGGTAGAAAAGTGTCAAACTGGGCGTTTGGCACTTTTTTCGTACCCTGTTGGCACGTTTTTCCCCCATATACTTGTTTCTTTCGTTATAATTTTGCACCGTGATTCATGGGACATGGTCATCCCGCAATACGATTATTTCATAACTAAAAACAATAATAAAACAATGAGAAAATTAAGTTTCTGGTCACTGTTAGTGACACTTCTTTTCGGACTCGCCCTTTCTGTAAGTGCTAAAAAAGTACATACGTTAGGCGACTCAACGATGGCTCCCTACGAAGAGAGCGCAACGGTTACACGTGGATGGGGAATGTATTTCGGCAACTTCCTCACAAATGGTTGGACATCAGTAAACTATGCCAAAGGCGGACGCGACTCACGCGGAGGCTATACCGAGCTGTGGCAGACTGCCAAGGGTAAGGTGGAGGCAGGTGACTATGTCATCATCACCTTTGGTCATAATGATGAGAAGAACAATGGTATGGACGGCTATCAGCTGAAAGAATACTACGAGAGCATTGGTGACGCTTCGGCTGCCGCTGCTGTCGACCTTCGCGGAACGGTTCCTTCTACAACATATAAGGAATGGTTAGGTAAGATTGTCGATGAAGCCAAGGCATTAGGTGCCACACCTATTATATGCTCACCGGTATGCCGCAGCTATCTCAACGGCACGACAGTGTCACGTAAAGGACGTCATGACTTAGGTGAGGACTATATGGTTCTTACCGCCGACGGTCCGAAAGCGGGAACGAAACTGTCTGCCGACGATCATACAATGGACTATGCGTGGCATTCTCAGCAGCTGGCACAGGAGAAGGGTGTCGCTTTCATCGACCTTACTACTGCTACTGCCGAGCTTTATGCCAGCTATGGCTCACGTGCCAAGTGTGAGGAGCAGCTCTTCGACGGACAAGGCTCAACTCACTTTAATTCAACGGGTGCGTTACTCGTCGCCCGTGAGTGTGCCCGTCTCATGAAAGAGCAAGGTATACTTGCCGATGATATTATCCTGCCTTCAGACCTCTCAGTGTCTCCTACTACAGGTGACTTCGGTGAGGCATACCGCGGACAGGTTATCACACGTGAGTTTACATTGAGCGGCTTTGGTCTTGAGCCTGAGGCTGGAACAGTAAGCGTTACCGCTACTGAAGGTATCCAACTCTCTCTTGACAAGTCGACATGGAGTAATTCGTTGAGTGTATCCTATTCTGCCTCTACTCTAATCAAAAACTTTTACGCACAACTCACATTAGAGAATGTCGGTGAGACTACCGGTACTATCACCATAACGCAAGGCAGCAAGACCATAGAGATTCCTGTCACTGCATCTGCCATCGTCCTCGAAGGCGGTTCTGAGGTTACTGCCTACTGGCGTCTGGAGTCGGATGACAGCTATAAGCTTACCGGTTCCGCACTGATAATTCCTGAGTCGTGGACAGGTATGTATGTACAGAAATACTCCAGTCCTAACGCTAATACGGTATGGCCAGACTGGACTGGTTTTGATTCCACACGTAAGACACAGCGTAACCTTCTCACTGGTGACGCTTGGCCGGCTGATGAGATTGATGACAACCCTGACCGTTACATCCAGTGGGGTATCAAGCCTGCTCTCGGAACTCAACTGAAAATCGATGAAATCAGCCTTTTTGTATGCGGTTGTGGCGGAAATGGCATGTGTACACACATATATTACTCTACCGACAACTTCAATACTCGTACAACTATGTTTGAGATGAAGAAGATGCCGGCAAACAACATGCAGGAAGTGAAGGCTACACCGGTGATAACCCTGAATGAGGGTGAAGAGCTGCTCGTACGTGTATACCCTTGGTACAACGGATCAGCGACGGGTAAGACTATCTGTCTGTCAGACCTGAAGATTCATGGCATGGCTGTGGACGCCACCACAGGAATAACAAATGTGGCAGGGAAGGGTAGTGTCGTAAGTGCAGCCTACTTTTCCGTAGACGGGAAGCAGCAGGACCAGCTCTGCAAAGGACTGAACATTGTACGTGAGACTATGTCTGACGGTACTGTAGTCACAAAGAAAATTATTTACTAAAACAATCAAATAAAAAGAATTATGCAAAACAAACAATCATTTCTAATGAATTTGGTGATTGCAGCCTTCCTTCTGCTGCCAATGGCGGCATTCGCTGACGGTGAGGCTACGCAATTGGCAAAGTGGACCTTCGACTCAGGTTATACCGTTGAGGGTAATGTGTACACACCTAATGCAGAAGCATGGGCACAGGTGGGATGGAACGGCTTCGGTACCCTTCCGAAGATTCTGCCTAACGAGTGTGCCGGTGACGCCGCCGATTACTATGTGTCTGCCAAAGGTACTCGTTTCTGGGGTATTATGGATAACAACGGTGACAAAATCCTGTCTCTTTACCAAGACATGGACCCGAACGACATCAGCGACTATGCCGATGCCTCGCAACATAACCAGTATTTTGAGTTTGCGTTCCCTACAACAGGAATGAAGGATATCGACTTTACGTTTTCCTATACTTGCGGCGACAACACCGCACGGGCAATGGAGATGGTGGTAAGTACTGACGGAGGACAGACTTGGAACGATGCTGGTAGCTTTGAGGGTGCCGCTTACTGGTGGATCTATAATACCAATACGGTGAGAATCGCTGCCAACAATAAGGAGAGCGTAATAGTAAGACTGATCGCTCCTAACGGTGCTACCGCACAGTGGCGTATGAACGAGGCTTCAGTGACAGGTGTCGCACAAGAGGGTGCTACGGTTGTCAATGAGAATGACTTCACCCTCTCCTGGCCTCTCGGTAAAGGAACCGATGATGCCACTGCCGCTGAGGTGCGCACCCCTGGATTGTTCAGCGTGGCTGAGTTTGACTACGGTCAGATGACAATCTCAACGCAACGTTCGGCTGGCACATCCCAGCAGACATTGTATCTCCCATCTGTCAACAACAGTGGAACTGCCAATGATGATGACGTACTGACCTTTACCGTCAAGCCAAAGAAGGGACTGACCTTCGCTCCGAAGACTTTCGCTTTTGAGGCAAGCCGCTGGGGAACCAATGGTGGTAAGTATGATGTGGTGGCTATTGCCGGAGGACAGACCATAACACTTGCGACGGCTGTCACACCAGAGCGTGGTAATGACGCGTTATTCACTTCCGCAAGCTATGACCTCTCCAACATCACAGTAGACAACGACGGTCTTGTATTGAAGATTAAAGTATATAATCTGGCTTCCAACAAGGAATATGGCTTTGGTAATATAACGCTTACAGGTGATGTCACCGGTACTATAGAGGCGGTGTCTTCATATACTATCAGCCTCGGTATAGACACCGAGGGAGCAGGCAAGGTGTCATGTAACCCCGCGGGTTCTGAGTTTGATGAGGGTACTCAGCTGACAGTAACGGCAACCGAGAACTTTGGATATCATTTCATAGCATGGACAGACGCTGAAGGTCAGGTGGTCTCTGAGGAGAATCCATATACGTTTGAGATTACTGAGAACACAACTCTCATCGCTTCTTACAGCCATACTAACACATATGCCATTAATCTCACTCTTGAGGGTGGCGCAAATGCCAACCTTGTACAGTTCCAGCCAGAGGGTAATGTCGTAAATGGTGTCCACTGGTATGAGGAGGGTACTGACGTGAAGCTGACGGCATTGAACAATAAGATTCTGACCTTCATGAACTGGGAGGATAACAGTACCGCCGCTGAGCGCATCATCACGATGGATGAGGAGAAGAATATGACGGCAACCTTCTCAGCCGTTGACTATATCGTAGGATGGGACTTGTATGAGGATGAGCCGAAGACTGAGCGTGCCGCTGACTACAAGGCTGACTCTGAGAACGCAGGCTTGCTGTCACTTCACACCGCTGACGGAAGAACGTCGTCATGGCTTACCCGTGGTATTCATAACGGACAAGAGAATGGTAAGTTTGCCGCACGCAGCTGGCGTCCGTTGGCTGATAAGTATTATTTCGAGATCTCTTTCTCCTCAAAGGGTTATTCAAACCTTGTGTTCTCTTCTGCTGTCGGTGATGACTACAACACCTATAGTGTCATCAATGCCGAGTATAGTATCGACGGTCAGGAGTATAAGAAGTTCGGTACATTCAACCTGCCATATCGTGGATGGGACGGACCGCATGACTTCGCTCTGCCGGAGGAGGCAAACAACCAGGATCGTGTATGGATACGTTGGATGCCTGACTATGAGTCTGAGATGATTGGTGTGAGTGATACTAAAGATGGTATTGCCGTAGCTGAAATCTTTGTATTGGCTGACGCAAGCGCACTTGCCGATGAAACCGCTACTTTTGTGAGCAGTAACCCAGAAAATGGAGCTGCAGACGTATCTGCCTCTGGCTCTGTGATCCTTACATTCGACAATAAGATAAAGGCAGGTGAGGGTAATGCTACTCTCAACGGTGAGGAGATTGCTCCAATCATCAGTGGTAAGAGTGCCGTGTTTAAGTATTCCGGACTGGAGTATGCGACTACTTATACCTTCACAATGCCAGAGGGTGTGTTGGTAAGCCGTAGCGGTAAGCCTGTAGCGGCTGCTGAGATAACCTTCACGACAATGGAGCGTACGCAACCTGCTGCTAAGGTTTATGACGCAATCGTCGCTCAGGACGGCTCTGGCGACTATACTACAGTGCAGGCTGCCGTTGACGGTGCACCGGAGAACAGGGCTACACCTTGGCTCGTCTTCATAAAGAACGGTCGTTACAACGAGCATGTTGACATTCCTGCGACAAAAACTTACCTCCATTTCATCGGACAGAACCGTGACAAGGTGGTTATCGTTGACGACAAACTCTCCGGTGGCGCTAATGCCGTTCCAGTTGATCCAGGCGCAACGGTAGTCGTAAAGGGTAATGACGCTTTCTTCGAGAACCTTACCATAGAGAACAGTTACGGCTATGAGAAACTGGCTGGTCCACAGGCTCTCGCATTGAATACTGTCGGTGACCGTATCGCTTTCAACAATGTGGCTCTGCTGTCTTATCAGGACACTTGGATTACCGCAAGCAAACAGGCTAACCGCCACTATATCAAGAACTCTCTTATCGAAGGTGCTGTCGACTTTATCTATAACGGTGGTGACGTATATCTTGACGGTGACACTCTCCAGATCAACCGCCCGAGTGGTGGCTATATCGTGGCACCGAGTCATACAGCTGACACCAAGTGGGGATATGTATTCATGAACAATATCATCCGTCCGCGTGATGGCATCAACGTTACTGACGTATGGCTCGGACGTCCATGGCATAATCAGCCAAAGACCGTGTTTATCAATACTCAGACATTTGTCAACATTCCTCCAAAGGGATGGTACAACACCATGGGTGGTCTGCCTGTGCTCTGGGCTGACTATAATACCACCGATGCGAATGGCAATCCGTTGGATCTGTCACAGCGTGAGACTTACTACTATTACACAGATGATAGTGGGGTTAAGCATGAGGCATTCAATGTGAAGAACTTCCTTACACCGGAAGAAGCTGCGCAGTATACTGTTAAGAATGTAATGAGTGGAAACGACAACTGGCAGCCGGAGTTGCTCTGCGAGGCTTGCGACGCTCCGAGACCTGTAATCTCTGAGAACACCATCTCTTGGGAGGCTGTTCCATACGCTATCTGCTATGTAGTGACGAAGGGTGACGAGGTTCTTGCCATCACTACCGACCTTGAGTATGAGATTGCCGCACAGGCAAAGGCTATGGGTGTTGCTGATGTCGCCGACTACCGTGTGCAGGCTGTCAACGAGAATGGTGGTCTGAGTACACTGGCAGCTGTAGGTGAGCCTACCGCTATCTCTGAGCTGACAACATCAGATGGCCAGGCTGTGGCTGTTGAGTTCTATAGCATCGACGGAAAGCGTCTGACTGCTCCTCAGAAAGGACTCAATATCGTTCGCACACGCTATGCTGACGGTAGCTCTACAAGTGCCAAGGTTACCGTGAAGTAGGTACTTTTTGCCTGGAAGATTCATGAGCTTTCTTTCATGAACCTTCCAGGCTAAAGAAACTCTGCTAAAAACCAGTTTTAGAAAAATGCAAATTTGCGTCACGCGTCACACTTTTGTGTGAAGATGAGAGGAGTATAGTAATCGAGTTTACTCGCTTTGCGAGCAAATAATTATATCGGCACACTTCGTGTGGAAATTAAACAAAATGAATTCAAAATTAACCAGAATGGTATGTTTTTTAAAGAACTCCCCGCTTGGTTGGATTTGCAATCCAACCACATTGAGTATTAGCATTTGTAATGCTAAAATACCAGAAACCTGTCACACTTGCGTCACAGGTAAAGGGCTACCCGTAAATGCTTGATAATCAAGGGGTATTTAATCTTGAAGTGGCCGATTTCTCTTAAAAATAGGCTTCACGAGTGCGTCGCACGTGCGTCACACCCCTTTTTTAGCATATACCTGTGACGCAAATGTGACACGATACCCGTAAAAACCTCATCCCACACCCCCTCCAACTCATCCCGCAGTCGATGCGGTAATCGCCTTAGCGCTTTCATAAAACGAAGTGACTGAAAGAATCTCTATTAGCATTGATATTGACTTGGTAGAGCTATCGTATAGACAGGCTAAAGCATGCATCTTCCATTCCGATAGCTATGCTTTCAGAAAAAAGTTGTTACAACTTTTCAAATTCTTGTTACAACTTTCCTCCAGAAGCTTTGCTTTTACAGAATCGCTCCGCCATCTTTAACATCTAAACCCTCATCCCGCACTTGATGCGGTAATCGCCTTAGCGCTTTCACTGCTCGAACTTGTTCGCTTATATGAGCGAAGCGAGTCTTAAGAAAAGCGAAGCGACTGA
>CAJOPT010000095.1 GCA_905236455.1 uncultured Prevotella sp.
AACGCTTCGTTGCATTACCGCTGTGAGAAGTTTCAAAGTTGCGAAGTTTGAACACACAGACAGGTAACGTTCAGAAAACGTCCTTTCGAGACCAGCCCTACAAATGGCTTGGTGGTCTCATTCCATCGATGTTAAAGTGCCCCGCCCTGCCATAAGTGGCTGGCTCGATCGTTTGCAAAAATATAAAGAATAATTTGAACTGCAAAACTTTTTCTATATTTTCTTTTGCAATATAAAGTAAAGGTGGTATAAAGGCGGTATGTGTAACAGTACGAAGAAGTATTTAAACCACGTATCTTTGAAACCTTAATTTTTTATAAAACAGGCAGGAATGAAGAAAAACAGGCAAAAAACTTTTGTGGTTCAAGAAAAGTTCGTGTATTTGCATTGTCAATATAAATGTATTGACTATCCGGGTAGAATCCCGAGGGGGCAGGACCATATCGCCACCGCCCCGATTTAAAGAGTCACTGTTTAAGGTGGCTTTTATTTATAGGCGAACTTCTTATTTGTTTGTTAAATAATCTACAACAGAATCCCAACCAGAGTTCAACTCAAAAATGTTTCAGCCATAAGATATACAGCAGGTCTGTGGGGCGCTTCGTCCCATGGCTGTCGGTGAGTATTCCTTTTTCGGTCAGCCCTTTGATTGCAGTTTGTACGCTGCTGGCCGTATTCAAATTATATCTTGATATAAAGTCGCGACTCGTAGGATTCAGCACATTCGGGTATTCTGTGGCGATGGCAAGCAGGACGGTTTTCTGCTTCTCTGTGAGTGAGGCAAAACGGTCCTCAAACGTAAAGCGTTTGGAGTCAACCATGTGATTCAGGATTTGCTCATATGCTTCATCTTCTACACGCCCTCCGCGCTCTGCCATCGTGAAGGCTTCGTTCATGGACAACTGCAGGTACCATGTGATACCCTGAAAGCAGTCATAAAGGCGTTCTACAAGCGTTTCAGAGACGGTTTTCCCGTAAAGAGAGAATAGATGTTGACAGAACCTCACATACTCACCCTTGTCAATAGGCAGGAGTTGCATGAACACTACGCTGTTGTAGAAAGGACGCCCAGGGTCGCTGAAGATGCCCTCCATCAGATGGTGCTCGCTGCCCGCAAAGATAAATTGCGTCTTCTTCAGGTGTTGAATCTTCGTACGTAGCAGCGCTTCAATATTGCCTTCCTCGAAACTGGCAATTTTCTGGAACTCGTCGATGGCTACAACGCATACTTTCTCGGAAGTCTCAAGGTAATGGAATATCTCGTCGAGCGTGACTTCTGGCTGTTGTATTTCACCTAAGCTCAACCCCAGTTGCGGCACTCCCATCACGGCGTCATAGGTAAGTGTCGTTTTAAGCGAACGGACGATGCGCAGCAAACGTTCCAATAGCAACTGCCGTTTAGCTATTTTTTTGAACACCTCGTTAGCCAGCATATAAACCATCTCACGAAGGTTCTTGCAAGTGTAGATGTCTATAAGAAAAGTCTCATAGCCTTCTGGCAGACAATTTGCGAAGACATGCTCAACAAGTCCCGTCTTGCCCAAACGACGTTCCGACATAATAGTCACGTGCCTACCGTTTACGATATGGTGGACAAGTTGCTCTGATTCCTTCTCTCGGTCGCAGAAATAGTCTTTACTGACATACTTCCCTATTACGAAAGGGTTATTTAATAGCTTCATATACTATTAGTTAATAAAATTATGTATTTTTACATAATGCAAAATTACATAATCCATTTTAATTCCACAACTTTATAGCTCTAAATAGCCGTTATTTATGATTTATTCACTTATTGCCTTTATTTATTAGAAAGATTGCTTTTTCTTCCAAAGTTACGAAATAAATTTATTACTAACAAACTTATTACTAATAAAGTTGTTATTTTATTTATTTCCACACTATTTAATGTCTGAACTTGCCTCTAAGAAATATCCTCCCACACATACTTGTCGAAAAGAACGGAACGTACTATGCGTAGCCGCTGCTGCCGCCTTGTTCTTGCGTGACACCAGCCAGTTTCCCCAGTTCCTGCTTCGCATGGCTCGTTTCCGTGGCATAAACAAGAATGAGTTCTTCGATAATCAACGCGCCTACGGAAACTTCTTCACGCTCTTAGACGCTGGTATGGCATTCTTCTTCAAGCACCTTTCTATTAGCGGAAAGATTGTTGGTTTTACGAGAGAGGAGAACTGGAAGTTCCTGCTGAAGCCCTACGTGAAGCCTTGACGAATGCGCTCTGCCATCGGTTTTTCAACAATACAAGTAGTTCTGTAGGTATTGCCATCTATGATGATCGTATTGAGATCGAGAACTCAGGTCATCTGCCCGAGGAGTTGACCACAGAGACCATCAAGCGGTCGCATCATGGATGCCCGTAGAGAAGCAAACCTTCCTGAACCAGAATACAACCAAAACGCATCCTTTGTATGGGTGACATTCAAACGAAACACCGAACCATACTATGCAGTCATACTACTTGACGAACAAGGGTAGAGAGGCTTTAAACAATCTTTAATTTTAAAACCTTGCATAGTAATTGCTTTTGACGGTATTGATATTGTCACTAAGGTTGGTGTTTTCAAGTATAAACAGCAAGTATGCGCTGGTCTTGATGTCAAGATAACGCTTCATCTCCTGCAGTATCACATAGATATTGCGAAGAGGAACGTTTTTTGTGTCAAACACATAATAGCCATCGGCAGACTGGCTTACCATATAGAACTCAAGCTTTATCAAAAGACTGTGAACTTTGTTTTCCTTACCTTTATATGTATGTCTGTTGAAAAAAGGATGACTATACCGCAGAAGACCGTCATCAGAATGTATGGCATTTACGCGCAACAGTTGCTCAACCTTCCTTGTAAGAGACTGAACCTTCATGGAGAGAGCCTGTATGTCACTTTTATAATGGTTGTTTTCATTTTGCAGGCTTTTTATCTGGGGCACCAAAAGGCTTACCGTGACTTCAAGAACCCGCATGCGGTTCTCCATCACAGCATCACAAGAGCTTTCAGAATTGTCGAAAGCCTCATCCCTACCTTTTCCTTCGTCGTCAGAATGAGAAGGCAAGTCAGGAACGTCACCGCCATAGTCAGGAATATCATCCATGTCATGCCCTTCTTTACATTACCACAAATCCGCCACATACAGCCGCCGAGAGAGAAGACACCGCAACCCTCCTCTGAAGAGGAATCGCCAGTCTTAAGATTCAAAATGACGGGCACTCCGGCTACGTCATTCATAAAAACAGCATCGAGACAGTGCTTGCAGGATGTAGTAAGTAAAGTTATTCAGAGAGCGTACACTGTTAAAGCGTCTGGTTCACATCATCGTAAGAAACTCCTTTCATTCCGCAACGTTGTGCTTAGCCGCTTAACGCCCCTAAAAAAGCAACGGGAGCAAGACCACAAGTAAAGACAGAGCCTTATCCCCAAGATGCAAAATTAATATTTATTACTGTTATTTGCAAGTCAGAACAATCCTTTTTAACAAATTCTCTTATTATTCTTGACATAAATCAAGTCAATAGTATTTTGAGAAAAAGCACTTGCTTATTCCACATATTAAACAACTACGTTGTTTCCACATTATAGGTCAACTGGCACGAATGAGATTGCTTGCCGCTGTTTGAGATTTGCCATACCTTTGCCAACGAAAATGGCGAAGATGCTTTCGCTCGACAAAATGAGCCCCACTCTCTTTTGTCCTCGCCTAATCGCATCATTGCCATCGCAAACAAGGAGGAAAGTCCTCTGAGTGCGCAAAGGAATATCCGGAGTTCCACTGAGAATTATAAACTTAATTAAAAACAACAAAAAGAAGAAAGGGAAAAACTATGGCAGTAAATTATGTATTAGTACAAGACAAGCGCAAGGAAGCAAAGACCAGCGGTCTGTGGTATGCACGTACCAAGATGACAGGAACGGTAGACCTTAACAGTCTTGCGACAAAGATCCAGCGCAACTGTACTGCAAAGAAGAGTGACGTTATGGCAGTGCTCACGGAGCTTATCGAAACCATGCAGGACGAGTTGCAGGCTTCTCACGCCGTGAAGCTCAACGGCATCGGCACCTTCAAGATTGCGATGACAAGCAAGCCAGCCGAGAAAGCCAGTGACTTCACTGTCGCCAAGAATGTGAAGAAGCTGCGTGTGACATTCTCGCCAGAGGTACACCTCAGCCCTAACCGCACCCGTACCATTGCCTTCTTGGAAGGCTGCTCACTCAAAGAAGCCCCTGTCTACAAGGTAGACAAAAAAGAAGAGGCTGAGGGTGACAGCGGCACTACCACTGGCGGCAACGACGGTGAAGGCGGCAACGGCTAACACGTGTGAGCTATGAAAGAGAAGAAAGAGACATGGTCTCTCATCATCAAGGTCATCATAGCCGTGGCTTCAGCTATACTTGGAGCGATTGGCGGTAGCGCCATGATAAACTAACGAAAAAGTGGGATGCCAGCCGGCATCCCACTTTTTGTTTGTGGAGTCAGACAGGCTAACTCCCCACATTATAATATTCAATTCTTACTTAACTGTCTCAGATACGTTGCTACGCTCGTAGTAAGCCTTATAGTCCTCACCACCGAACTTCAGTCCGAGGTCCTCGCCAGCTATACCGTCGCAGACACCCTTATAAGCCCACTTACGCAGGTAATTAGCATCGAACAGGTTTGGAACCTCACCCTTGAGCCAATACTCATGCTCGTCCTCAGCATCGGTAAGGCTCCAGATGGTGATACCACTTTGCTGAGCCTCCGGGATATTAGCCTTGTAAGACTCGAATATGAGACGGTAAGCGTCAGCCTGAGCCTTGTACTGTGCGGATGACGGTGAGCCGTTGCCTATAGCTATGTCAAGCTCAGTAACACGGATGAGCTTTCCTGTAGCAGCAAGAGTCTTGAACTGAGCATCCACTTTCTCTTTGAGAGCGGCAAGCACAGTCTCGTTGGCAGCTACATCATCGGTTGGACGGAATGACACGTGCATCTGCGTACCTATACCATCGACGATTGGCGAGCCATTGGCAGCATCGATTTCCTCAACCCACTTGATAAGTGCCGCAAGCTTTGACGGAGACTCCTCAAGATTATAATCGTTGATAAAGAGCTTTGTCTCAGCCGGCATATACTTACGTGCATACTGGAAAGCTTTTACGCCATAGTCCGGAACATAATATCCCCAGTACCAGCGGTTGTTACCCCAGTTAAGGCTTAATCCATTCTCAGAATCCTCAACAGGTGCTGCATCCCATGTGGTATTACCATCGTCGTCAGTCGTTGAGCCGCCGAAGACATTATTAAGACCACGCACGCCATTGCCGTTACCATCGGCGATAGCCTCGTTAATGACATCATAGCCAGCAGGCACTACACCCTTTGCCTTGAAGTATTCAGCCACATCCTTTACCCATTTCTCCATTGCTCCAGTCAGAGCTGCATACTTCTCCTCTGCGCTCTTGACCTTATAGGTAATAGTAGTAGCCTTACGAGGAGCGAGACGTATGCCCTTAGCCGACGCGCCCTCACGCTTAGGACCGAACTTGATATTGTCTACATAGTATGTGCCACCTACCTTACCGAAGTTGATAAGAATACGGTTGACATCATCGTATGCAGGCTGGAACTCCTTCTCACATTGTATCCACTCTGTACCTACGGCAAAGTCGGTATATGCGCCCTGAGAGCCATATGTTGAGCCATTCTGGTACTGGAACTGCAGATATCCCTTGTGACAAGCAATCTCCATGGCACAGCAGCTGAGTTATCTATATTTATGGGATTAGGATCCATTCCTTCATTTATATTCATGCCATTAGTTCCTGCCATAAAGAAGGCAATAGGCAAGAAGAATATGTTCTATGTATTCCTCACCATCGCTATAGGTGGTATGGCATTCCTATATCTTGTAGCTAAGATGGACCATCCAAGCATGACACTCGTTTATATCGCTCAATTTGTGAAATCTACTGGCGTAATTGTCGCTACAGGGTATATGTGGGCATTAGTTCCAGAAGTTATCTCCTACGGAGAATATACCAGTGGCAAGCGTATTGCAGGTATCGTAAACGCCCTTACTGGTATTTTCTACAAAGCAGGAATGGCTCTCGGAGGAGTTGTTCCCGGTGCCGTACTCGCATACGTCGCATATAATAAAGATGCCATAGAGCAGACCCCGTTAGCAGAGGAAGGTATCTTATGGTTAGTTTGTGTCATTCCGGCATTACTTCTTCTACTGGCTATGTTTATAATATCAAAATATGAGCTTACTGACGAGAAAATCGATGAGATAAACCGAGAAATAGAAGAACGAACAAAATCTAATTAATCATGAATAGGAAACTTTTATCTTTACTTGCCGCATTTACAATTGTCCCTATTTGCGTCTCAGCACAGCCAAAGACACTAAAAGACGCATACAGCGACTGTTGGTATACGGGGGTAAGTGTAAATCAATGGCAAGTCAAAGCTGACCGTACGGGAGAGAACACACACAATGTTACCGGGCAGATCAGTAACGATCAGACAGCAGACTGGCCTGTTATAGAGAAAAACTTCAATTGGGTTGTCGCAGAGAACTGCATGAAATGTGAGGTTATGCATCCAAAAGAGGGAGTTTATGATTTTAGTCTGGCAGACCAGTTTGTCGACAGAGCCTTTTCTACAAGATACTTGGCAGCGATTTTATACCCTTGGCATTCCAATATGCCTATGAAGCAGATCCTAATGCGGAGCTTTATTATAATGACTATTCCATGAACAAGGCTGAAAAAGTAGAGAAGGTTGCGGAGTTTTTCCGTCCTTTGATACGGCAAGGAGTACCAATAACCGCAATAGGTATGCAAGGACACATGGTTTTGGAAGGTAATAATTACATAAAGGAATACGAGCATTCTATCAACACTATCACTTCTTTGGGAATTCCAACATTCTTCTCTGAGGTTGACCTTTCTGTGCTTCCAAATCCTTTTGGTTTCTCTGGAGCTAACGTAAGTGACCGATTTGCTTACCGTCCAGAAATGGATCCTTACAGAAACGGACTGACAAAAGAGAAAGAGGCAGAAGTCGAGAAGTTCTGGATTGAGTTTTACAAAATGCTATTACGCCATAAGAAGGATATCCTACGTGTCAGTTTTTGGTGTTTGAATGATGCGAACTCATGGCGTAATGACTTTCCTATAAAAGGACGGACTGACTACGCCACACTATTCGACCGTAACAATCAGCCTAAACCCTTTGTACGGAAACTCATCGATTTAAATAAACAATAACTTATATAACCCATAATATCATACAACAATGAATAATGCAAGATACCTTTTCCCAAAAGACTTCATGGCAGATCCTTCTGCCAATGTGTTCAATAACCGAGTCTACATCTACCCTTCCCACGATTGGGATTCAGGCGAATGCTTCGATGACGACGGAGGACATTTCCAGATGCGTGACTACCATGTGCTCTCCCTCAATGACGTAATGGAAGGAGAAGTTACAGACCATGGAGTTATACTTGATGTTGACCAGGTGCCATGGGCAGAAAAACAGATGTGGGATAATGACGTTGTGGAGAAGAATGGGAAATATTATCTGATTTTCTCGGCAAAAGACTACAACGGAATTTTCCATCTTGGAGTTGCCATATCTGACACCCCAGAAGGTCCTTTTAATCCGGAACCTGCTCCAATAATAGGCTCATACAGCATTGACCCATGCGTATTCAAAGATGATGACGGACAAATATATTGCTATTTTGGAGGTATCTGGGGTGGACAGCTTCAATGGTACCGAGACAACAAGCTAAAACCTGCCGCATCTGTCGGTGAGGAAAATTTTCGCCCGACACTGCTTCCAGAAGGAAAGGAAGACCCATTGCCATCACGTGTGGCTAAGATGTCAGATGACGTGCTGCAATTTGCCGAAACACCTCGTCCTGTGATTATCGTTGACGACAAAGGAGAACCTTTGAAAGCAGACGATCCTCATCGGTTCTTCGAGGCTTCATGGATGCATAAGATGAATGGGAAATACTATTTCTCATACTCTACTGGTGACACCCATCTGCTCTGCTATGCTATTGGTGATAATCCTTACGGACCATTCACCTATCAGGGTGTGATTTTGGAACCTGTTGTCGGATGGACCACTCATCACTCTATTGTAGAATACAAAGGTAAATGGTATCTGTTCCATCATGATTGCGTGCCGTCGAACGACACAACATGGTTAAGAAGCCTTAAAGTAATACCTCTTGATTTTGATAAGGAAGGACATATCAAGACCATCATACCATGACAAGGTTCTGATATATTACAAAAAAAAGAGGAGATAAACTCCTCTTTTTTTTGCAATATCGAAACGCAATTGAATTATTCTGCAACCTCTTGCTCCGCAAAATCAAGAACGTTCTTCTTATTAGCCTGCATGCGCTCATACTCCTCTTTAGAGCCTACAATGAGTTTGTCCCATTGGCGGAGTCCTGTTCCCGCAGGAATCAAGTGACCGCAAATCACATTTTCCTTCATACCCTCAAGATGGTCAACCTTACCACGGATTGCAGCCTCATTGAGAACCTTCGTAGTCTCCTGGAACGATGCAGCAGACATGAAGCTCTTAGTCTGAAGAGCGGCACGTGTAATACCCTGCAGGATCTGTGTTGAAGTAGCAGGTACGGCATCACGTACTTGAATAAGACGCAAGTCTTTACGCTTCAGGTTAGAGTTCTCATCACGCAATTTTCTTGCAGAGATAATCTGACCTTTGTAACAAGTTTCCGAGTCACCAGCATCTGTAATCACCTTCTTGCCCCAAATACGGTCGTTCTCCTCTGCAAAATCAAGTTTGTCCACAACATCCTGCTCAAGGAACGTCGTATCACCTGGATCATTGATTGTGACTTTACGCATCATCTGGCGTACAATAATCTCAAAATGCTTGTCGTTAATCTTTACACCTTGCAGACGGTATACATCTTGCACTTCATTGACAATATATTCCTGGACAGCGGTAGGACCCTTGATGGCAAGGATATCCGCTGGTGTAATCACACCGTCAGAAAGTGGAGTACCTGCCCTCACGGCATCATGCTCTTGGACAAGTATTTGCTTAGATAATGAAACCAAATACTTACGTTGCTCTCCTGTCTTAGATGTAACAAGAATCTCTCGATTACCACGCTTGAGTTTACCCATTGTAACCTCACCGTCTATCTCAGATACA
Organism: uncultured Prevotella sp.; assembly: GCA_905236455.1. Taxonomy (GTDB): domain Bacteria; phylum Bacteroidota; class Bacteroidia; order Bacteroidales; family Bacteroidaceae; genus Prevotella. Next base: position 9,214 of record CAJOPT010000095.1, read on the forward strand.
ATTGCCGGGTTAGACGGATTACGAGCCTCAAACAACTCAGTAACTCGTGGAAGACCACCAGTTATGTCACCAGCTCCACCCATAGCACGCGGAATCTTAACAAGTGTAGTACCTGTCTTTATTTTTACGCCGTCCTGAATACGCTGCTCAATATGACCACCGACAGGGAAGATGTATGTTCCAAGAATATCCTCGTCATTATAACGGCCTGTCTCTCTATTTTTCTTAGCACCTTCACGTACGATATCACATGTTGGCACACGAGACTTATCCTTAGAATCTGTAACGATACGCTCCTCAAGACCTGTAGCATCATCGGTCTCAGCACGATATGTAACACCTTCCACAACGTCATGGAAACGTACAACACCTGCATATTCGCTCACAATGACAGCATTGAAAGGATCCCATTTAGCTATCAGATTACCTTTCTTAACCTTATCACCATTCTTAAAATACAATGAACTTCCATATGGAATATTCATCGTTGAAAGGACGATATTTGTATTGGGGTCAATGAAACGGATCTCGGCAAGACGACTCACGACCATCTCACAACTGATTTCAGTATCATCAGGCTGACGCTCTTGGAATGGTACGGTACGAAGTTCGTCAAACTCAATCTTTGCGTCATTCTTAGCCACGATGCTGGCATTAGCTGCTGCATTACCTGCCACACCACCAGCGTGGAACGTACGAAGAGTCAACTGTGTTCCAGGCTCACCAATCGCCTGGGCTGCAATAACGCCTACAGCCTCACCCAGCTGCACCATTCTGGCAGTAGCAAGGTTGCGGCCATAACATTTCATACATACACCCTTCTTACTCTCACATGTGAGAACGGAACGAATCTCAACCATCTCAATTGGAGAGTCTTCAATGGCCTGAGCCTTTGTCTCTGTGATTTCTTCACCGGCAGCAACAATCAATTCGCCAGTTGTCGGATGAATAACATCATGCACGGACACCCTACCAAGGATACGCTCATAGAGAGTTGATATTGTCTCGTCACCACTCTTCAATGCCGTACACTCTAATCCACGCAAAGTACCACAGTCTTCTTCTGTAATTATAACGTCATGAGACACGTCAACAAGACGACGGGTAAGATAACCAGCATCGGCTGTCTTCATAGCAGTGTCTGCCAATCCTTTACGAGCACCGTGTGAGGAAATGAAGTACTCAAGCACCGACATTCCTTCTTTAAAGTTGGAAAGGATTGGGTTCTCAATAGTACTACGTCCCTCGGCACCTGCTTTCTGCGGTTTTCCCATAAGACCACGCATACCTGAGAGCTGCTTTATCTGGTCTTTTGATCCACGAGCGCCAGAGTCAAGCATCATAAATACAGCGTTGAAACCTTGGTCTGCCTCAGTCATCTCCTTCAACAGGATATTACCTAAGTCATTGTTTACATGGGTCCATGTGTCAATAACTTGATTGTATCGCTCATTATCTGTAATGAAACCATTATCATAGTTAAACTGGATCTGTGCAACATCATCCTGTCCTTTCTGAACAATTGCTTCCTTCTCAGGAGGAACAATTATGTCATCAAGGTTAAAGGACAATCCTGCAACGTAAGCCATACGATATCCAAGATTCTTGATACCATCAAGGAATTCGCATGCGCGAGCCATACCAACGGTCTTAATTACATCTGAGATGATACTACGGAGTGTCTTCTTCGATATAATATCATTGAAGAAACCTACTTCATCTGGAATGATACCATTAACTATTACTCGACCAACAGATGTTTCTACCATGCGTTTCTGCATCTTACCGTCTACAATATCATTGACGATAACTTTGACTTGAGCATGTAGATCACATTTGCCTTCATTGTTAGCGATAATTGCCTCTTCCGGTCCATAAAAGGTTAGTCCTTCACCCTTGGCTCCAGGACGGATCTTAGTAATATAATACAATCCAAGTACCATATCCTGAGAAGGCACTGTGATAGGAGCTCCATTGGCAGGATTTAGGATATTATGACTCTGAAGCATCAAAATCTGCGCCTCCAAAATAGCCTCATTACTCAATGGAAGGTGAACTGCCATCTGGTCACCATCGAAGTCTGCGTTGAAAGCAGTACATGCCAACGGATGCAACTGAATAGCCTTACCCTCTATCAGCTTTGGCTGGAAAGCTTGAATACCCAGACGGTGTAGTGTAGGCGCACGGTTCAACAATACCGGATGCCCCTTCATAACATTCTCCAAGATGTCCCAAATAACCGGCTCACGACGATCAACAATCTTCTTGGCACTCTTTACCGTCTTGACAATACCACGTTCTATGAGCTTACGTATAATGAACGGCTTATAAAGCTCCGCCGCCATCAGTTTAGGCAAGCCACACTCACCCATCTTCAGCTCTGGTCCGACAACAATTACCGAACGAGCAGAATAGTCAACACGCTTACCAAGCAGATTCTGACGGAAACGACCTTGCTTACCTTTGAGTGAGTCAGACAAAGACTTCAGGGGGCGATTGCTCTCGCTCTTAACGGCAGAAGACTTCCTACTATTATCGAACAAAGAGTCCACAGCCTCCTGCAACATACGTTTCTCATTACGGAGGATAACCTCTGGAGCCTTAATCTCCATCAATCGCTTCAAGCGATTATTACGAATGATGACCCTACGATAAAGGTCATTGAGATCTGAAGTGGCAAAACGACCACCATCCAGCGGAACTAAAGGACGCAACTCCGGTGGTGTTACTGGGATTATCTTCATAATCATCCACTCTGGATGATTCATCTCTTTTGATGTACGGAAAGCCTCAACAACCTGTAAACGCTTTAAAGCCTCTGTTTTACGTTGCTGACTGGAATCTGTAGTCGCACGGTCGCGCAACTCACCTGCCAAACGATCTAAATCAAGACCTGTCAACAAGTCGTAAATAGCCTCAGCACCCATTTTGGCAATAAACTTATTAGGATCAGAATCATCCAACCTCTCGTTTCCTTCCGGGAGTTTATTGTCAAGGATATCCAAGTATTCCTCCTCTGTAAGCAAATCCATCTTATGAGAGCCGTTCAACTCATTATCATCTGCATCACGCATATTCTCAACAACACCTGGCTGAATGACTATATATTTCTCATAATAAATAACAGAGTCAAGCCGTTTTGTTGGCAGTCCCAGCAAATAACCTATCTTATTAGGAAGAGAACGGAAATACCAGATATGGGCAACAGGAACGACAAGTTCTATATGTCCACTACGCTCGCGACGGACCTTTTTCTCCGTTACCTCTACTCCACAGCGGTCACACACAATACCTTTGTAACGAATGCGCTTATATTTACCACAGGCACACTCATAGTCTTTCGTTGGTCCGAAGATACGCTCACAGAATAAACCATCACGCTCAGGTTTGTATGTACGATAATTAATCGTTTCTGGTTTGGTAACCTCACCAAAAGAATTCTCAAGAATCTCCTCAGGTGATGCAAGACCAATGGTAATTTTCGTAAAATTACTCTTTACTTTATTATCTTTCTTAAAAGCCATGCTTTCTAACTTTTACTTTTTGACTTTAATTTCTTTACTTAGATATCGTGTTTAGTCAAGCTTAACACTAAGACCCAAACCACGAAGTTCGTGCAGCAATACGTTCAGAGACTCAGGGATTCCCGGCGTCGGCATTGGCTCACCCTTTACGATGGACTCGTATGCTTTGCTTCTACCTACAACATCATCAGACTTAACAGTAAGGATTTCCTGTAAGACATGGCTTGCACCAAATGCCTCCAATGCCCAAACCTCCATCTCTCCAAAACGCTGACCACCAAACTGAGCCTTTCCACCAAGCGGTTGCTGGGTAATCAGACTATATGGACCGATGGAACGTGCATGCATCTTATCCTCAACCATATGACCAAGTTTCAGGAAGTAGGTAATACCAACGGTTGCTGGCTGGTCAAATTGCTCACCAGTCTCACCATCATAAAGACGAGTAGAACAGAGACGTGGCAAACCTGCCTCATCTGTCCATTTTGACAAATCTTCGAGTTTCGCACCATCAAAGATTGGTGTTGCGAACTTCACTCCAAGACGTTTTCCTGCTGCTCCGAGAATAGCCTCAAATATCTGTCCAAGGTTCATACGAGAAGGTACACCCAATGGATTCAATACTAAGTCTACAGGACGACCATCCTCAAGGAATGGCATGTCTTCCATACGTACCACCTTAGAAACAATACCTTTATTTCCGTGACGTCCGGCGAGCTTGTCACCAACTCCGATCTTTCGTTTCTTAGCAACGTAAACCTTCGCCATCTGAAGAATTCCAGAAGGCAACTCGTCACCAATGGTAATTGCGAACTTACGGCGTTTAAGCTCCGCATCCATAAGCTTATACTTACGAATATAGTTCATTATAAGCTTAGAAATAAGAGTATTCTTATGCTCATCGTTTGTCCAGTTATTTGACTGGATTCCCTGATAATCAAGGTTCTTTAGGACTGTAGCGGTGAACTTGCTGCCCTTTGTCACAATCTCCGCACCAGAATAGTCTTTGACACCTTGGGAAGTCTTGCCATGAGTCAAAGTCAAAAGTTTCTCTATAAGAATATCTTTCAAGTCATTAACTTTTGCCTCATATTCCTCATCTATCTTAGCTAGGATTACTTTATCCTGTTTCTTACTCTCACGAGTCTTAACAGCACGTGAGAACAGTTTCTTGTCAATTACCACTCCACTCAGCGATGGGTTGGCTTTCAAAGAAGAGTCTTTTACATCACCAGCCTTATCGCCAAAGATAGCACGAAGAAGTTTCTCCTCTGGCGAAGGATCACTCTCTCCCTTTGGAGAAATCTTTCCGATGAGGATATCACCTGGCTCTACGCGAGCACCGACACGGATAATACCATTGTCATCCAAGTCCTTTGTAGCTTCCTCACTTACATTCGGAATATCACTGGTGAACTCCTCAACGCCACGTTTAGTTTCACGGACATCCAGAGAATACTCATCTACATGCACAGATGTAAGCACATCCTCACGTACCATACGCTCTGACAAAACGATAGCATCCTCATAATTGTAACCCTTCCACGGCATGTAAGCTACAAGAAGATTACGTCCAAGTGCCAGTTCTCCTTTCTCTGTGGCATAGCCTTCTGTCAATATGTCACCGGCATGTACTCGCTGACCCTTTTCACAAATAGGACGAAGGTCTACTACCATATTCTGATTGGTACGACGGAACTTAGGAATACGATATTCCTTAAGTGCAGGCTCAAAGCTTACAAACTCTTCGTCTTCCGTACGGTCATAAAGAATGCGTATTGTTGTAGCGTCTACATACTCAATAACACCTTCACCTTCGGAAACTATCATTGTACGAGAATCCTCACAGACTTGCTTCTCAAGACCGGTACCAACTATTGGGGCGTCATTATGAAGCAATGGAACTGCCTGACGCATCATGTTACATCCCATCAAAGCACGGTGACCATCATCATGCTCCAAGAATGGAATCAGACCGGCAGACACAGAAGCTATCTGCTGTGGAGAGACATCAACAAGGTCAACACGCTCTGGTGCGACAACAGGATAATCAGCATCCTGACGACACTTCACGTATGTACGAATAAATGTACCGTCCTCACGCAAAGGAGCGTTTCCCTGTCCGATAATTTTATCTTCTTCCTCCTCGGCTGTCAGATAAACGATATGGTCATTGTCCATATCCACCTGTGCATTCTCTGCCTTACGATAAGGTGTGACGATGAAGCCTAAGTCATTAATCTTCGCATATACACACAAAGATGAAATCAGACCAATATTTGGACCTTCAGGACTCTCAATTGGACAAAGACGTCCATAGTGAGTATAATGTACGTCACGGACCTCAAAACCCGCACGTTCACGAGACAGACCACCAGGACCCAACGCAGATAGACGACGTTTATGAGTCACCTCTGCCAACGGGTTTGTCTGGTCCATGAACTGGCTAAGTGGATTTGTTCCGAAGAAAGAGTTTATTACACTTGAAATTGTCTTAGCATTTATCAAATCTGTAGGTTGGAACACTTCATTATCACGCACATTCATACGTTCACGAATTGTGCGGCTCATACGTGCCAAACCTATTGAGAACTGGTTACTCAACTGTTCACCCACTGTACGCACACGACGATTTGACAAGTGGTCTATATCATCTACTGTAGCATTTGAGTTAACCAGCTGGATGAGATATTTTATTATCTCAATAATATCATCTTTGGTCAAGACACGGATATCCATGTCTGTCTCCAATCCAAGTTTCTTATTTATACGATACCGACCTACTTCACCCAAGTCATAACGCTTGTCTGAGAAGAAAAGGTTTTGGAAGACCTCACGTGCGCTGGCATCATCTGCTGGATCAGCATTACGCAACTGACGGTAAATATATAATACTGCCTCCTTCTCTGAGTGGCTCGGATCTTTAGCGAGCGTATTGAAAATAATAGCATACCTGTTTGCCATCTCCTCATCTTTATGTACTAAGATAGAAGAGGTTCCGCTATCAAGGATTGCCTCCATATTCTCTGCCGTGATGTCATTCTCACGTTCAACAACAACCTCATTACGCTCAATGGATACAACCTCACCGGTATCTTCATCTACGAAGTCCTCATTCCAAGACTTCATAACATTACCTGCAAGTTTACGACCGATTGCTGCCTTAAGATTCTTTTTGTTGACCTTTATCTCCTCACAAAGATCGAAAATCTGGAGGATATCTTTATCACCTTCAAATCCGATGGCACGAAGAAGAGTCGTAACTGGAAGTTTCTTCTTACGGTCGATATAGGCATACATAACATTGTTGATGTCCGTAGCAAACTCGATCCAAGAGCCTTTGAACGGGATGATACGGGCCGAATAAAGGACGGTACCGTTGGCATGGATGCCCTGACCAAAGAAGACACCTGGGGAACGATGCAACTGAGATACAACAACACGCTCCGCGCCATTAATAATAAACGTTCCGTTCTTTGTCATATAAGGAATAGTACCCAAGAACACATCCTGAATAAAGGTACCGAAATCCTCATGGTCCGGATCCGTACAGTAAAGCTTCATCTTAGCTTTCAATGGAACACTGTAGGTCAGGCCACGCTCAAGACACTCGTCTATTGTATAGCGAGGAGGATCAATAAAGTAATCCAGGAACTCAAGAACGAAATTGTTACGAGTATCCGTAATCGGAAAATTCTCTGCAAAAACTTTATACAGGCCGTCATTCTTGCGTTCCTCAGGCGGAGTGTCCAATTGCAGGAAATCTCGGAATGATTTCAACTGCACATCAAGGAAATCCGGATAGGCTAGCGGATTCTTCACGCTGGCAAAGTTTACTCTGTTATCAACAATTTTTGATGCCATTATTAATTTGTTTATATTATCTTTAATAAAGTCTCTTACAAGACTTCGTTTAGGAGTCACGAGACTTGTTAAAATCTCTAAAAGACACAAAAAGGTTAGGACATGTCTACTTGACAAATCCTAACCGTATTATCAGTGAAATGGATTGCTTATTTCAGCTCAACCTTGGCACCAGCCTCTTCGATAGCCTTCTTGAGGTTCTCAGCCTCATCCTTGGAAAGACCTTCCTTGATAGTTGCAGGAGCACCATCAACGAGATCCTTAGCCTCTTTCAGACCAAGACCGCAAGCCTCTTTAACAGCCTTTACAACCTGAAGCTTTGTAGCACCTACCTCAGCGAGAACTACATCGAAAGATGTCTTCTCCTCAGCTGCCTCAGCTGCACCACCTGCAGCAGGACCAGCAGCAACAGCAACAGCTGCAGCGGCGGGCTCGATTCCATACTCGTCCTTCAGGACAGTTGCCAACTCATTTACTTCTTTTACTGTAAGATTTACTAACTCTTCAGCAATAGCTTTGATATCTGCCATTTTTATTTCTTGTTTTAATTGTTTTTATTTTTTTTACTTTCGCTTTTATTTGTTACGCTCAGCGATAGCGTCAAGTAAGCCATGAATCTTGCCACCAGCATTCAAGCCAGAAACAACATTCTTGATTGGAGACTGCAACAGAGCAATAACGTCAGCGATAACCTCATTCTTGCTCTTAATAGCGCAAAGCTCAGCAAGCTTATCAGCACCTACGAAAATACTCTCTTCCGCATATGCACCCTTGAGTGCAGGAATCTCCTTCTTCTTATCTTTGTATTCCTTAAGTAACTTAGCTGGAACGTTCGCAGTATTACAGAACATAACAGCAGTATTACCCTTCAATATTGCATACAAAGGTTCATAATCAATATCCGAAGCCTCGAAAGCCTTGTGGAGAAGAGTATTCTTCACAACAACCATCTTGATTTCGTTCTTGAAGCACTTGCGGCGAAGGTCGCTGGTCTCAGCGGCATTCAATCCGGAAATGTCCACCAAATAGAAATGTGGATATTCTTTCAGCTTCTGCCCAAGTTCTACAATGATAGTATCTTTTACTTCTTTTCTCATTTTACAAAACTGTTAGAGAGTTACTCAACTGATTTCGGATCAACCTTGATACCCTTACTCATTGTGCTAGAAACAAAGATACTCTTTATGTACGTACCTTTAGCAGCAGCAGGCTTGAGCTTGATAATGGTAGCAATCAACTCCTTAGCATTACCAAAAAGTTGCTCAGGGGTCATGCTGACCTTACCGACAGAGGCATGGATAATACCAGTCTTATCGACCTTAAAGTCAATCTTACCTTGCTTAACTTCCTTCACTGCCTTAGCAACGTCCATTGTGACAGTACCGCTCTTAGGGTTTGGCATAAGACCACGAGGACCGAGAACACGACCCAAAGGACCTATCTTACCCATACATGACGGCATAGTGATGATAACATCAATATCTGTCCATCCACCTTTGATCTTTTCAACATATTCGTCAAGACCAACATAGTCTGCACCAGCTGCCTTAGCAGCCTCTTCCTGATCTGGAGTACACAGGGCAAGAACACGTACGACTTTACCTGTTCCATTTGGCAGTGATACAACACCACGTACCATCTGGTTTGCCTTACGCGGGTCTACACCCAAACGTACATCAACATCAACAGAAGCATCAAACTTAGTCGTTGTGATATCTTTCACCAACGCTGTTGCCTCTGCCAACGTGTATGCCTTCCCTGCTTCAACCTTATCAGCGACTGATTTTTGATTTCTTGTCAGTTTACCCATTTTAAATTGAAGTTTAAATTATTCACCAGGGAAGTCCCCTTTTACCGTAATACCCATACTACGTGCCGTACCAGCGATAAGCTTCATTGCAGACTCTACTGTAAAACAGTTCAAATCTGACATCTTATCTTCGGCGATGGCCTTTACCTGATCCCAAGTAACACTGGCAACCTTTTTTCTGTTTGGCTCACCAGATCCGCCTTTCACCTTGGCAGCCTCCATGAGCTGAATAGCAGCAGGAGGAGTCTTGATGACAAAGCTGAATGACTTGTCGGTATAGTAAGTGATAACGACTGGCAAGACTTTACCAGCCTTATCCTGGGTGCGGGCGTTGAATTCCTTACAGAATCCCATGATATTGATACCCTTAGAACCCAAAGCAGGTCCTACGGGGGGAGAAGGATTTGCAGCGCCACCTTTAATCTGTAATTTGATTAATCCAGCAACTTCTTTAGCCATTTCTTTGTTAATATT
>CAJOPT010000096.1 GCA_905236455.1 uncultured Prevotella sp.
AAGGTTAATAAGGTTAATAAATGCTAATAGCTAAAAAAACAACCAGTCAATCAACCTTATCTTGAAAAAAATAAGTACCTTTGCACCCGATTTAAACACAAAGGCGTTTCAAATCATGAAACGTTAACTTTTCAACAACATTTCATTATACATATTTTATATGTTAAACAAAGAAGAACTTTTATTAAAAGATATCGCCGAATTGGTTGATATCGCCAAGGAGATTGGAGCAGAAATAGAGTCTGAAAACGACAAGGAGTCTATTATATATTCAATTCTTGACAAGCAAGCTGTAACAGGCAGTTTGAACACAACATCGACAAAACGGAAGCGGACACGAATCGCAAAAAAGGATACAGACAAAGTATATACCGTAAACGGCAAGGAAGGTGAGAACTTCGATGTGAAGAAAAACAAGGCTACTTCTGAGGTTCAGCAGAGTCTGTTTAAGGAGGATGTTCCTGTAAAAGAAGAAGAGGCAGATGAAAAGTCTAAAGAGAAGGCAGACAAAGAGACTGCGGCTCAGGACAAAGACACCACGGTCTCGCCAGTAGTCACTCCTAAGCGCAGAGGAAGGAAGTCAAAGGCAGAGCTTGAGGCTATAGCAGCCGCAGAGGCAGCCAAGGCGAATCAGGACTCTGACGAGGCTGAGCACGCCAAGAATCCCGAGGAGGCCCTGGGAGCCATAGAGGATCCGTCTGGAGACACCCAGGACATGCCAGACTTTATTCAAGAGAATATAGACAACACTATTATCCCTGAGGCTAATAATGGCACGGATTCTGAAGGGCAAGAAGATGACAACACCACAAATGAGCTTCTACAAAAATTGCAAGAAAAGGTCAATGCCCATAATGAGGCAGCCGAAGAGCATCGTAATGCTATGACCGATGGTATATGGATGGATGATCCAAACGACGGAACCGACTTTATTCCCGTAGTAGACCTGCCAATAGAGGACCATAGCGCGGTTCCAAGCTATGACATCTTCGACCGTCCAACAACTACAGTAGTCACTCCAGCCGTCACACCTGCATATCCAACTACGGCGGGCAACGCCAACACATACGATTTCACAGACATTATCACGGCGAATGGAGTTTTGGAGGTTATGCCGGACGGTTATGGTTTCTTACGCTCCAGCGACTATAATTACCTGTCATCTCCTGATGACATATACGTAGCGAGTCCACAAATCAAACGATATGGTCTTAAGACCGGCGATGTGGTGGAATGCCATGTGCGTCCTCCGCACGATGGTGAGAAATATTTCCCACTGACAAGCATTGACAAGATAAACGGGCGAGACCCGTCTGAGGTGCGTGACAGGATTTCTTTTGAGCATCTCACTCCCCTATTCCCTGACGAGAAATTCATTTTATGCGGTGATCCAAAGACAACAAATCTCTCCACACGCATTGTTGATTTGTTCTCACCTATAGGTAAGGGACAGCGTGCCTTGATTGTCGCACAGCCAAAGACAGGTAAGACCATCTTGATGAAAGATATCGCCAACGCTATCGCAGCCAATCACCCTGAAGCATATCTTATGATGCTTCTTATCGATGAGCGCCCTGAGGAGGTTACCGACATGGCACGCACAGTCAACGCAGAGGTTGTAGCATCTACATTTGACGAGCCTGCTGACCGCCATGTGAAGATAGCCGGTATTGTACTTGAGAAGGCTAAGCGTATGGTTGAATGTGGTCATGATGTTGTTATCTTCCTTGACTCTATTACTCGTCTGGCACGCGCATACAACACCGTAAGTCCGGCATCAGGCAAGGTCTTAACTGGTGGTGTCGATGCTAATGCCCTCCAGAAACCGAAGCGTTTCTTTGGTGCCGCCCGTAATATTGAAGGTGGTGGTTCTCTGACTATCATCGCCACAGCCTTAATAGACACTGGCTCCAAGATGGACGAAGTTATTTTCGAGGAATTCAAGGGTACTGGTAATATGGAGCTTCAGCTCGACCGTTCTCTGTCTAACAAGCGTATCTTCCCATCAGTCAACCTTGTTGCGTCAAGTACTCGCCGCGATGATTTATTGCAAGACAAGACTACTCTCGACCGCATGTGGATTCTCCGCAAATATATTGCCGACATGAATTCTCTCGAAGCAATGAACTCCATTCATGACCGCATGCAGAAGACAAAGGATAATGAAGAGTTCCTGCTGTCAATGAACTCATAAGTAATCAATCCCGATTATTTGTCGCATAAACCTATAAAGGGGAGATAATACAAAGTCTATTATCTCCCCTTATTTCTTGCATAATAAAACGCCCTTAACGACAGAACTGCTTAGTTCTGCAAAATCAAGTCCAGCATAAGATGTCTGTCAATCTTCGTAATACCATTACGCTCAAGAAGAACCTTATCTTCAAGAAAAACCGACTCTAACTCCCATACGTCACCTCCTGCATTGTCCCGATAAGCACGGAACAAAGAAACCGCCTCTTCCATCTCATGAAGGAACCAATGGCAATATCCGGCATTGATATAGTCCTCCTTCGCAGGCTTCTCGCATGAAAGCAATGTGTTGTAAATCTTGTTTGCGGCAGTAAACTTATCCTTACACAACAAGCCCCACGCCAGAACACGGCTCACATTATCATCATCAGGATAATTGTAGTTAAGCTTATACAAGACCTCTACAGCCTCATCCACCCGTTCAAGCTTCAGCAAAGCCACAGAACGATTCAGCTCATAATTACGATTCTCCGGGTAACTCCGCAATAACTCCGCATACCATCTCTCCGCCTCGTCGTATTTTCCAAGAAGCATACATACTCTTGACAGACCTTTCTTTGCACGCTCATGTGCGGAATCTAAAGTCAACACATGCTCAAAACAATCATGAGCCTCTGCATTTTTTCCTTGATACATATAGAAATAAGCCTTCAAAAGATATAAATCCAGAGGATTGGATTGAGGTGTTATTGTTGCAAGCAACTGACTGAGCATCTCTATCCGCTTCTGCTTCATCAGGAACTGTCCTAACTTCAACTTTTGATCATCAAAGGAATCCTTTGCGAAAATATCCTGACAGAAGACCAAAGCGTTCCAGCTGTCTTTGTCGTCGTCAGAGCCTCTACCTTTGCCAAAAGGATTAACAAGATCGTTTCTATATTGGAAGAGTTTATAAAAGCGGTATAAATCCTGAAGATACATTCTACGCACATGTGCGGAACTATGTTCCTCGACCGTCCCCTCAGATGGGAACAACACGTCTTCCTGATTAAGCAACTCGCGCATGTTTGAAGGAAGCTTCCCAACAACAGAGGACAATGCGAGGGCAAACGAATATCTGTCAGAATCACAAAAATAACTTCTGTTAAACAAGATGGTCAGAAACTTACTCTCACGCAACTCCTTTGAGATAGAGCTCAATCCTGGGTGCTCCGGATAAAACGGACAGAACCAATTGGGCATCGTACCAAAAAAAGGATAACTCTTCATCTGCGAGAAGCCGCCGAAATAGATGTCCGAACCAGCCTTTTGCATCTCAACCATTTTATTAATGCTATCCTCAAGCTCTGCCATTGCTTTATCTTCAGCATCAGGATGAAGAATGTCCTGCAGAGGATCTTCCTCTTTCTCAATGATACCAAAACGCGTCACGGTGAAGTTGTTGTTCTTCATTATCGTTGGCATAATGTCGCGCTGAATAGCCTCATTGTCGCGCTCTGCGTTAAGGCAATACACAACTTGCATCTGCAGCTCAAGCAACTCCCTTCTTACTGATTTAAGATTACAAGTATCCTCTACCATCTCTTTCACCTCAGGGAAAAGTGATATTGCTTTGTGTAAAGAGAATACCCATCCCACAAAGGAACGCTGTCTTATCCTCTTATCCGACGAAGAGCGATACACATTCAGCAAAGTCATGAACTTATATGGATCGAACCGTTGTATAGCACCCAGCATAACAGCACTGATCAACAACTGAGCATCATTAGCGTCAATCGTTGGTGAAGACAACAAATCGCTATAGAACTCACAATCATCACGACTCCACTGGAAAGAAGTCCATATCCCACAGAAAAGGCGCGACACAAATATCTGATGACGGTTGTACAACTCTATGCTTGCACTCTCACGCTCATCCTCAGGCTTTAAGGAAGTCATGGCTACATCTGAGACAAACCCCTCTAACACAGAACGTACAAAATCATGTGACATCGTAAGATTACCAGCCAACTGCAATGCATAGACATAAGAGCTCACATTCCTGCGATTAGAGAACGTTTCCATATCGGCAATAAGACTATACATCTTCCTGAGCAGCTTACCATACAGATGGTATCGTTGCTCGTCTTGATAGCCACGCTCTAAATAATTCAGCATCAAATGGTAATCATTCGAGATACTTTCCAGACGGTCATAGCCGAAGCGATTATTGCCATTGCGTAACACGTCACTAATTATACGGATGGAGTCTCCAAGATTTCCATCGATGACCTTTTGCAGCGCTTTATTGAAATTGTCTTCCATAATTCTTATTTTAAAAAGGTCTGTGCTTTAGCCTTATCTTTTTCCCGAGGCTTTTTAGATGGCTCAAATGTTATCTTTGGAAGTCTCTTGATAACCTTGTCGTCCACATTCATGTATTTACGAATCAACGGAGCATAATAGGCAACACCTCTGCGGTTTATCTGTCTACAAGCGGTATCGTAAGCTTTCTGAAACTCCTCATACTCCATGAAACGTTTTTCCCCCGCAAGCTCTTTTGAACGGAAAGCAATGACTCCCATTTGCAAATCTTCCTTGCGGGAATCCATCAATACAGTATGTTTGTAGAGTTGCGCCGCTGTAGCCTGAGGCTCAGGCAGCCACATCGCATCCATCTCGTTATTGATTAACATACGCAGGCGAAGAGGTATGTCGTTGATTTGCACACGATAAACTGGATATTTTGTCTTTCCGCGCTCTACTGCTATATCAGTGAGCATATCTGTAACCGAATAACGTGTCATTGCCACCATCTTATCACTGAACTGCGACAACTCTTTCAGACGTCCACGCTTGTTGGTTACCAACAACCAATAGGCATTTGTCGCAATTGGCATAGTAAGCGCAGTTCCTTTTCTTCGTAAACGCTCTGCCCTAACCAGATCTGTCACACTTCCCTGAATACTCCCTCCTATCAACGCTGTGTCACAATCCATCTGTGCATTAAACTGCTTAAGGCGGATATCCACTTTCGTGGTGTCATACAACACACTGTCTTTAAGCAAATATATCGGGAGACAGTCAAGTGTAGGCAAAACTCCTACCTTGAACGCAGCAGCATATTCAGCCGCAAGCTTCTCTTTCTCTGCTTTCGTGCGGGCATGACGCTGTTCATCAGACTCCCCACATGAACTGAGCAAACACAAGAGCAATCCAACTGTCAGACTTTTTATAATTCTTACCATAATGCAAAAGTACAATTTAGTGAGCAAAGTACAAAACAAAATCACATTTTTATTTCCAAACAAACCATATTAAACTACAATAAAAATACAATGAAACTTTTTTGCTAATCTATTTTTTGAATTTTTCTTGAAGAATTACTATGTTACTAAATAAATAACATAAAATTCAGTCAACAATGGACCATTATTCGAGAAAAAGTCGTATTTTTGTGACACCATTTGAAAACAGACGATAATGATTAAAAGGTCCACACTTTATTATAATAAAATAGTTACTAAAAACAAATGACTATATTGACTATTATTGGCGTTGTCGTATTGATTCTACTGCTTTTCGTTGGCGGTGGATTGCTGGGATGGCTCATAAAAGGAATTGAAATGATTCTCAGTTTCTTGTCGGAAGGCTGCAGTCATACCTTAGGTTGCCTGTTGGAGCAATTATTTAGAACGTGAGGTAACTGAGGTGCTGACGGAATTGTCTGCACAGGGTTATCAGGTGGAGTCTGATGAACCGGGCATTTCTACATTCAGAAATGTCAAGTTGAAGAATGGGGAGGAAACCATTGAACTGGTTTGCAGCCAGATGGAACCTGACAAGAACGGACAAGAGGACATCACACCTGAGGATGAAGAATGGTGGGTGGAAGATATCTACGAAAACGGAGAATCGTTTGCTAAACAGTTTTAAGTATGGAAATAAGTTTGAAGGAACATTGGAAAAAGGCTGTGCAGGCAGAGACGGAAGCACGGATGCAGAAGTTGAAGGAATTCATAGAGAGCCATTCATCTAAAGATGGAATGAATCAAGAGCTAAGACCCGCTATCGACTTCTCTCAGCAATTCCATTATGAACTGTGGGACGACGAGAAGATGAGGCGCAAACTCAACGAGTATCTCGACAGGACTACGACGAGGAGAAAGCCTACGCGCACCTCGTCCGTCCGTGGATGAAAGCCGTCAGACAATTGCTGGAGTATGTCACAGAGCGCGACCTCGCCACAGAAGGTGCTGGCGTGGGACGAGAGACCTATATCTTCAGTTGGAAGCCGGAGACGTTTGTGAGGGATTGGTGGCAGCCCTATCTCAATGCCGTGGGTTTTAAGGGCGTGACGGCTACTGCACCCAAGAACTGCTATGGAGTGAATTTCGGTCAACTGGTCTTAGACTATCAGGAGTGCCGTATTGTGCTGTGGGAATGGAATCATGACACCTATTTCCTTCCGTATGTCAGAGCCGATGAGGACATTACCGAACTGAGATGTCCTGATTACCGCTTTTTGAAATTCCGCAGGCTCACACTCAGCGCCATAGTGGAATACCTCAGACAGTTGCCCCAAATAGCAGAAAAAGCCATCGCCGTCCTGTCCTTAGTGGCCTCGTTTTATTCGGAAGAATAAAAAAAAGTTGCCCTAATTTTTGAATTTTATCTACGATGTGTCTATATTAGGTCATAACTTCAAAAAAAGAAAGTATGACAACAACAATCAGTACCACCTCAAAGAATCACTTCAACAAGATCCAGAAGTACCTCAACAACAAAAGGGTCTTCTCTACCCCATCTATCAACAACGGGGGCTACTCCATCACACTCTTCGACCTCACATCCTCTCAAACCGACGAACTAATCAAAAAAATGACTCGCCAATTCCACCTTATCTCAATATCACAGTCAGAGCCTTTAGCTCTGGCTGCCTAACCCCCACATTACATAAAAGCAAAGAAAAACAAGGCGAAATTTCTCCAAAAATGTTTCCGTATGTCAGCATTATTTTGTAATTTTGTACTATGGCAAAAGACAAGACAGCATACGTATGCGAAAACTGCGGACAAGAATCTGCGAAATGGGTCGGGAAATGTCCCAGTTGTGGACAATGGAATACATTCAAGGAGATTCGCATCTCCAGCGATACAGGTACCAGAGCTGCGAAATCAGCTGCCACAACAGTACGGTCAAAGAGTGACAACCAAAACAGACCATTAAGGCTAAAAGACATCTCCTCGAAAGACGAGCCACGCATTGATATGCGTGACGAGGAACTTAACCGCGTACTTGGAGGAGGACTCGTACCAGGCTCTATCATTCTTCTTGGCGGTGAGCCAGGCATAGGCAAGAGTACACTTACTCTGCAAACTGTACTGAACATAAACGACAAACGCATTCTCTATGTCAGTGGTGAGGAGAGTGCGCATCAATTGAAAATGCGTGCAGAAAGAATAACGACATCGTCGTCAGAAAACCTTCTTATCCTGACAGAGACCTCTTTAGAGAATGTTTTCAATCACATAAAGGAAACCCAACCAGAGATTGTCGTAATTGACTCTATTCAGACAATGGCTACAGAAGATGTGGATAGCAGCCCTGGAAGTATAAGCCAAGTACGTGAATGCGCTTCTGCCCTACTGCGGTTTGCCAAAACGAGTGGTGTGCCTGTTTTGCTTATAGGTCACATAAATAAAGAAGGCTCTTTGGCCGGTCCTAAAATCCTTGAGCATATTGTAGACACCGTGATACAGTTTGAGGGAGACCAGCATCACATATACCGTATATTGCGCTCTATAAAGAATCGTTTTGGCAGCACATCAGAACTGGGTATCTACGAGATGAAACAGAATGGTCTCAGGCAAGTAAGCAATCCTTCAGAGCTACTTCTGACACAAGACCACGATGGACTATCTGGTATTGCGATCTCAGCTGCCATAGAAGGAGTAAGACCTTTTCTTGTTGAGACGCAGGCTTTAGTATCAACAGCCGCCTACGGTACTCCACAACGCTCAGCAACAGGCTTCGATCAACGTCGCCTGAACATGCTATTGGCGGTATTGGAGAAAAGAGTTGGTTTCAAGCTCGCACAAAAAGACGTATTCCTAAATATTGCAGGTGGATTACGTGTTACTGACCTTGCTACGGATCTCAGTGTTATAGCTGCGGTATTATCAAGCAATGTAGACACGCCAATAGAAAGTGGATGGTGCATGGCCGGAGAGGTTGGACTAAGTGGAGAAGTGCGTCCTGTAGCACGCATAGAGCAACGTATAGCCGAGGCTGAGAAACTTGGATTCAAGCATATTATAATACCAAAATACAATATGTCTGGAGTCAGCCACAGAAACAGTCAGATAGAAATTATTCCTGTAAGAAAAGTAGAAGAAGCCCTTCGCGCACTTTTTGGATAACAACATAAAAACGATATTCATGATAGTAGTGAGACACATGAGTAAATAATTGTTAAATATTACAAACAAAAAAACAATGAACCGATAAATCATTTATCTTTGCTGCGATTTTATGTCTAACAAAAAAAGAGAAAGTATGAAAAAGGTATTTATTTTGGCACTAACTGCCGCCACTATTAGTTTTTCAAGTTGTGGAAATAACACTGCACCAAAAGCTGACGCAGTAGATTCTACTGAGATTGCCGACAGCATTTCTGCCATTGCAGAAGAGGCAAGTTCTGCCGCAGATGCCGCAATCAATGAGCTCACATCAAAATTGGATGCTAAAGATGCAAGTGCGTTCCAAGCTGCTCTTGAGGCTGCCAAGGCTAAGGTAGAGGAATTTGTTGCAAAGAATCCAGAAGCTGCAAAGGAGTATCTTACAAAAGTTCAGACGTTCCTTACAGAGAATGCTGACAAGATTAAGACCGCTATCGGTGACAATGCAGCTGTAAATACTGCTATTGGAGCGTTGACCGCAGCACCAGTAGACGACATCATCAACAATTTCTCCAGTAAACTGACTGAGGGAAAAGAAGCAGGAACTGAAGCTGTCAACGACGCAAAGGAGAAGCTCGACAAGGCAGCTGATGCTATAAAGGATGCTCCAGAGGCTGCAAAAGACGCAGCGAACAAAGCTGTTGAAGACGCAAAGAACAAGGCTAACGAGAAAGCAAACGAGGCAATTAAGGGAGCAAAGGACAAAGCTTCTGAGTCAATAGACAAGGCTGCTTCTGACGTAAAGGGTAAGTTAGGATTGTAATAGCTGATTAAGAATTACCATATAAAGTTTATATAAAAAGAAAGATGGGATACAGAGATTTATCTCTGTATCCCATCTTTCTTTTTTAGAATATATTAATCAAATCTATATATTTGTCTCCATTTAATCACATTTCACCGAATCCTGTCTGCCGACTTTACCAACTGCTCATCGTGGCGCACTCCCTTATATGCTAACCAAAACAATATCGCAGAGATAAAAGGAAAAACTGTAGTCAGGTTCTTATTGTATTCTCCAATATCGCTTAAGCTTGTGTACATAAACACAACATGCAGTATCATCCATATAAGAATGAGTGCTATGCTGATACTGCACAAGCGCATTTGCAACGGA
Organism: uncultured Prevotella sp.; assembly: GCA_905236455.1. Lineage (GTDB taxonomy): Bacteria > Bacteroidota > Bacteroidia > Bacteroidales > Bacteroidaceae > Prevotella. The sequence goes on from CAJOPT010000096.1 coordinate 9,751, forward strand.
CGGTTCTTGTAAAGAAATACTGTCACTAACGCAATGATACCAGACAGAGCCAGAGTCACAAACAAAGGACAATATGCAAAGTTATATACGCCATCATAATCAACCAACGCTAAATTATACAGCACAGGACTGACACCCATGCCCTTCAGCTCGAAACTTCCTAATGGCAAGAACAAACAGACAAGATTAAGTATTGCCCCAAGCAAGAGATAAAGAGATTGTTTGCGCTGTATCATCAGAACTCTTCCTGTGTTTCTTTTGACGGGTCACGCCAGTATATATTATCATCAACAAACTCTTGTGTGGCGAGAAGTGTCGGCTTTGGAAGCTTCTCGTAATATCTTGAGATCTCAATCTGCTCACGATTCTCAAATACTTCTTCCAAAGAGTCATTGTATGAAGCGAACTCTGCAAGCTTCTTGCTCAAATCCTGCTTTATCTCAACAGATATCTGATTGGCACGCTTTGCTATTATAACAACACTCTCATAAATGTTGTTAGACTCCTCACATAGTGACATGATGTCACGGGTAACTGTATTTACCGGTGCTTTTGATTTCTTGTAATCCATATATTTAATTTGTCTATATTTTATTATTCGCTATCGGTTTTTGTGTAAACCTTACATTTCTCTATATATTTCTCTGCTGTTGAACGTTCTTTTGAGTCAGGATATTCATTTATAAAGCCATGACACTCCTCTTCGGCATCCTGATAACGTTCCAGTTTCTTAGAGTCCACACTCATCTGAGCCAACTCAAATTTACTCTTCATCAACAAAATAGCAAAGTCCTCACGTAAACTACTATATGGGTAGTCATTCAAGGCGTTTTGAGCTGTGATGATACATGCCTCATAATTATTTCCACCACTTGTGCAGTTTCCAAAATAGGAGCCAAGGTTATAATATAGCTTGGCTGAGAGAAACTCCTTGCGCACTAATTTGTCTTGTAACTCAAACATGCGCTGCTCTGCCGTTCCTCTCAACTTCCCGTCGGGATAAAGGTCCAAATACTCCTGAAAGGCAGAAATAGCAGCGACCGTGGGTGTCTGATCCAATCGCGGCTCTGGAGTTCCCATGTAAAGACTCTGACCTGTATAGAAGGAAGCCATGTCTGCATAATATCCACGTGGATAAGACTGCACATACTTCCGGAAGGTCTCTGCGGCACTCTCATAGTCCTTCAATCCATACTCAGACATTGCCAACATGTATAGACACTCCTGTGCGTTTTCCGTGCCTTTTTGTATTGTCACCAATTCCTGCAACAATGTCACAGCATTTGTGTACTTTCCCTTAGCAAAGCATTCTTTTGCGTACTCGTATTTGTATTTATAGTCAGAAGACTTATATACACGATTAAATTCCTGAGCACAACTGCTCAAGAGAATTACTCCAAATACCGCAACAAGAATAGAATTTCTCATCTGAATCTTTTTGAACTGCAAAAGTACACATAATTAAATAAATACACAAGGCACATGCCGATTTTTTAGCTAAAAAAACAATAAATAATACAAAAAAGCAACTTAAAACGGCTTTATAAAAAGATAATAGACATTTTATCGGAAGAAAAACGATTTGTCTCCCACTGCCTTACTTTAGAAAAACACGGCAGTGAGAGACTGTGTATTGGATTAAAGATTATCTTTGATAGCCTTGATCAGTTCTTGATACTCCGCATCAGTCAGGTAAACCTTACCAGGATTCATCTGGAAAGTGCCGCCATAGTCTGGACCATCCACATATTTAGGAGCCAGGTGGAAATGCAGATGCGAGAGCTTGTCGCTATATGCTCCATAGTTAATCTTCTCTGGATTAAACGCCTTCTGCATTGCGCGTGTGACTCTTGCGACATCAGACATAAAAGCGTTACGGTCATCGTCGGACAGTTCATTAAGGTCATTCACATGGTCACGGTACGCAACGAGGCAACGACCGCGATAAGTTTGCTCCTTAAACAAGAAAGCACGTGATACAGAAAGTTCGCAAATCTCAATCATCAGGTCATGTAAGGTCTGATTGTTTGTGCAATACAAGCACTCTTTTGGATCACTTTTCATAATAGTTACTATTTTTTATATGGGTTAAATATTGTACATATATCATTAATACTCAGACCAAGCCTTTATGTCTATGTCGTCAAGCGACATGGTGCAGAAAGCATTAATAAAGGCTGAGGCAAGGCGGCTATTCGTAATCAAAGGTATATTAAGGTCAATAGCAGCACGGCGTACTTTATAACCATTGGACAGCTCATGCTGAGTCAGGTTTTTCGGAATATTAACGACCATATCTATTTCCCTTTTATGCAACAAGTCAAGTGCCTGCGGTTGTTGACCTTCGTCTGAAGGCCAATGCACCAAAGTGTTTGTAACACCATTCTCCATGAGATATTTTGAGGTTCCGCCTGTAGCATATATCCTATAGCCGTTTGCGACAAGCATCTTTGCGGCATCCAACATCTCTGCTTTCTGTTTCGCGCCACCAGTAGACAACAAGATACTACCAGGAACTCTTTGCCCTTTATCATTAATACGGTTTGGAATTCTATGTCCAACAGAAAGCATTGACTTTAATAACGCGCAGCTTGTATCATCGCCAAGACATCCTACTTCTCCTGTAGATGCCATATCGACACCAAGCACGGGGTCAGCTTTCTGAAGTCGGTTAAATGAGAATTGAGATGCCTTGATTCCGACATAGTCAAGGTCAAAAAGATTCTTATGCGGCTTCTCTACCTCCACCCCAAGCATCACTTTAGTGGCAATATCTATAAGATTAAGTTTCAGCACTTTAGAAACGAATGGAAAAGAACGACTTGCCCTCAGGTTACACTCTATAACCAATATGTCATTATCGCGAGCCATATATTGAATATTGAACGGTCCGTTAATATGTAGAGCTTTAGCAATCTGTCTGCTCGTCCGCTTAATACGTCTTACCGTCTCAACATAAATTTTCTGAGGAGGAAACTGAATGGTGGCATCACCAGAATGTACTCCAGCAAACTCAATATGCTCACTGATAGCATAAGCAAGTATATCACCATCATGCGCCACAGCATCCATCTCAATCTCCTTAGCATGCTCTATAAACTTAGAGACAACCACCGGGTGATCCTCACTTACATTTGCAGCTAACTGCAAGAAACGGGCAAGCTCATCTTCGTTGGAGCACACATTCATTGCCGCACCAGATAAAACATACGAAGGACGCACCAAGACAGGGAAACCAACACGCTCGACAAAGGCATTAATATCGTCCATGCTGGTAAGAGCACGCCACTCAGGCTGGTTAACGCCAAGCTCCGTAAGCATTTGTGAGAATTTTGCACGGTCTTCCGCGTTGTCAATATCCTTTGCTGATGTTCCAAGTATCCTCACATTCTGTTCATCAAGATAAACAGCCAGATTATTAGGTATCTGTCCACCAGTAGAAACAATAACTCCATGAGGTTGCTCAAAGTCAATGATATCCATGACTCTTTCAAAAGTTAGCTCATCAAAATACAAGCGGTCACACATGTCATAATCTGTTGACACCGTCTCGGGGTTATAGTTTATCATTACCGCACGGAATTCTTGTGCACGAATGGTTTTCAGAGCCTGAACACCACACCAGTCAAACTCCACACTTGATCCAATGCGATAGGCTCCAGAACCAAGAACTATAATGCTCTTTTTGTCATTCTCAAACTTTATATCGCTATTCACGCCAGAATATGTGACATACAGATAATTTGTCTGTGCGGGATATTCTGCCGCCATGGTGTCAATCTGCTTAACCACGGGGAGTATGCCAAGTTTTTTGCGCAAATTACGTACTACCAATAATGCCTTATGCATATTACCGTACTCTTGCTCTAACCCTACCGCACGAGCAATCTGGAAGTCGGTAAAGCCGTAGATTTTCGCTGTTCGCAACAACTCTTTGTCAATTTGAGGAATGCCATCCTCTACATTAGAGCATTTAACCTTACGGAGTGTCTCATCAATATCAATTATATGCTTTAACTTCAACAGAAACCACTTGTCTATCTTTGTAAGATCATGTATGCGGTCAATTGTGTATTCTGGCAAATGCATTGCTTTCGAGATAACAAAAATACGATTATCAGTCGGTTTACGCAAAGCGGCTTGTATATCTGGAATAACGAGTTCCTTATTTTCCACAAAGCCATGCATACCTTGCCCTATCATGCGAAGACCTTTCTGTATAGCCTCCTCAAAATTACGTCCTATAGCCATGACCTCGCCCACAGACTTCATAGAAGAGCCCAAAGCTTTGTCTACTCCATGGAATTTTGACAGATCCCAGCGTGGTATCTTACATACCACATAGTCCAATGCCGGCTCAAAGAATGCGCTTGTAGTCTTTGTGACAGAGTTATTCAGCTCGAATAGTCCATATCCCATACCCAGCTTAGCAGCGACAAAAGCCAACGGATACCCCGTAGCTTTTGATGCGAGTGCAGATGAGCGGCTGAGACGTGCGTTTACTTCAATGACACGATAGTCCTCACTTTGCGGATCAAAGGCATATTGTACGTTACATTCTCCAACAATTCCTATATGACGGATTATCTTAATCGCAAGAGCCCGTAACTTGTGATATTCAGAGTTTGAAAGGGTTTGCGATGGTGCAATGACAATAGACTCTCCCGTATGAATGCCAAGAGGGTCAAAATTCTCCATGTTACATACGGTAATACAATTATCGTACCTATCTCTTACCACCTCATACTCTATTTCCTTCCATCCTTTCAAGCTTTTCTCAACCAACACCTGAGGAGAGAAAGAAAAAGCTTTCTCGGCTAACTTGTTTAACTCCTTCTCATTATCGCAGAAGCCTGAGCCTAATCCACCTAATGCGTAGGCGGCACGTATAATGACAGGATAACCCAACGTCGCAGCTGCCTTCCGAGTCTGCTCTATCGTCTCACACGCCTCACTTTTTATGGTCTTCACACCTATCTCGTTCAGACGCTCCACGAACAGCTCACGGTCTTCCGTGTCCATGATTGCCTGAACAGGAGTACCCAATACTTTGACACCATACTTGTCAAGTATGCCATTTTTATAAAGCTCAACACCACAATTTAGTGCTGTCTGCCCTCCAAAAGCAAGTAATATACCGTCAGGACGCTCTTTCTGTATTACCCTTTCAACAAAATATGGTTGTACGGGAAGGAAATATATTTGGTCAGCGACACCTTCAGATGTTTGCACTGTAGCAATATTAGGATTGATAAGGACGGTTTCAACACCTTCCTCCCTCAATGCCTTCAACGCCTGAGAGCCAGAATAATCAAACTCACCAGCTTCGCCAATCTTCAACGCTCCACTACCAAGAAGCAGGACTTTCTTTATATTGTCGTATTTCATTGTCTTTCAATAAAGGTATTATTATAATGCTGCTATAAATCTATCAAAAATAAATTCAGTATCAACTGGACCAGAACACGCTTCTGGATGAAATTGCGAGGAGAACCAAGGATTTTCCTTATGGCGTATACCCTCATTGGAGCCATCGTTCATATTCACAAACAACTCCTCCCAATCGTGTCCTAATGTCTTTGCATCAACAGCATATCCATGATTTTGACTTGTGATATAACATTTATCGGTACCAACCATTCGTACCGGTTGATTGTGCGAGCGATGTCCGTATTTCAACTTATAAATATTAGCGCCGCCGGCTTTTGCAAGCAACTGGTTACCCATACAGATGCCACATATAGGTTTTCGACTTCGTGTCATCTGCTTACGGATAACAGACACTGCCGCCTCGCACATGTCAGGATCTCCCGGACCATTAGCAAGAAACAAGCCGTCAAAGTCCATATCTGTATAATCGTAATTCCACGGCACTCTTACGACCTCAACACCCCTATTAATCAGGCAACGTATAATATTAGCTTTTACGCCACAGTCGACCAAGACAACTTTTCGTCCTACTCCTTCATTATATTTTATAATATCATTACACGACACTCTGTCAACCCAATTTATAGAACTGTAGTCCAAAGCCGTCGTGTCATTTTTTTCGTCTATGCCTTCATAATGCAAATGTCCCATCATAACACCATTCTCACGAAGTAACTTTGTAAGTTCACGTGTGTCTATACCTGTTATTCCCGGCACATGTTCTCTTTTCAGCCATTCATCCAAACTCTCACAAGCATTCCAATGCGAGTATTGCTCACTGTAGTCGCTCACTACAATAGCTGTAGCATGAATTTTGTCACTCTCCATAAATGTAGGCAAGCCGTTTGGCTCAAAAGTAAATGGGGGCACACCATAATTACCTATCAGAGGATAGGTAAGAACCATTATCTGCCCTGCGTATGATGGATCTGTCAGAGACTCTGGATACCCCATCATTGCCGTATTGAAAACAACCTCTCCCCTTACGGGCTTTTCATACCCGAAGGAATATCCATAGAACGTAGTTCCGTCGTTCAATTCTAATGTTACTTTCCTCATGAATTATATATTATTGTGTTCGTGATTATTGTAATATATAGCCTCTTTCTACTTTATTTGTCCAATAGAATTGCAAAAAAGAGGCGGAGCCGCAAAAACGGTCCGCCATTTCATTATTCAACAGTAACTGATTTTGCCAAATTCCTGGGCTGGTCGACATCCTTGCCTTTGCAAACGGCGATATGATATGCGAGAAGCTGCAATGGTATAGTGGCAACCAATGGCTCAAGACACTCAAGGACATCCGGCAACTCAATAATCTCATCGGCAATCTTGGATATTGTCTGGTCACCTTCTGTAACAAGGGCGATAACCCTACCCTTACGTGCCTTTATCTCCTGAATATTTGACAACACTTTCTCATACATGCCATTATGTGTCGCAATGACAACGACTGGCATATCGGAATCGATCAGTGCAATCGGTCCATGTTTCATTTCCGCGGCAGGATAGCCTTCCGCATGAATATAACTTATTTCTTTCAGTTTAAGGGCTCCCTCCAATGCGACCGGATAACTAAAGCCACGTCCAAGATATAAGAAATTGCGAGCATACGTGAATGTACGTGCAAGGTCGGCAACCTTTTCATTCGTCTTAAGTACCATCTTTATCTTATCAGGTATTTCACTTAATCCTTTCACAATACGAAGGTATTCAGTCCTGTCTACCGTACCCTTAGCGTCAGCTAAAGCCAAAGCGAACATAAGTAGAACTGTCACCTGACCTGTAAATGCCTTCGTTGACGCCACACCAATCTCTGGTCCAACATGGATATAGGTTCCTGTGTCTGTAGCACGAGGAACACTTGAGCCTATCGCATTACAAATACCGTAGATAAAAGCACCCTTGCTCTTTGCAAGCTGAACGGCGGCCAAGGTGTCAGCTGTCTCACCACTTTGTGAAATGGCTATGACAACATCATCCTTCGTCACCACAGGATTACGATATCTGAATTCTGAGGCATACTCAACCTCAACAGGCACACGGCATAGAGTCTCTATAATTTGTTTGCCTATAAGCCCTGCGTGCCAGCTCGTTCCACAAGCTACAATAAGGACACGCTTTGCGTTTAAGAGTTGCCGCCGATAGTCTATCATTGCGGATAATGTGACATGGTCGGCTTCTACATTAATGCGTCCACGCATACATGTTGTGAGACATTCCGGCTGTTCAAAAATCTCTTTCAACATAAAATGCTGATAGCCGCCTTTTTCAATCTGCCCCAGATTAATATCAACTGTTTTTACCTCCAGCTCCTGTTTCTCATTAAGAATACTGACTACTTTCAGCTCCTCTCCAAGACGTATAACAGCAATATTACCATCATCAAGATATACGACTTTATCAGTATACTCAATTATAGGGCTTGCGTCAGAGCCAAGGAAGAACTCATCCTCACCAATACCGACAACCAACGGACTTTGTTTGCGAGCAGCGATGATCTGTCGAGGATCCCTCTTGTCAAGTACAGCTATCGCATATGCCCCTATCACCTGATGTAAAGAAACCTGAACAGCGGTGAGCAGGTCAAGATTCTTCTTGTTTTGAACATACTCTATAAGCTGTATTAGAACCTCAGTGTCTGTGTCTGAGCGGAAAACCACGCCTTTTGAAATAAGGTTTTTCTTGATATCGGAATAGTTCTCAATAATACCATTATGAATAATAGCCAGATTACGAGACTCCGAGTAATGTGGGTGCGCATTCAATGAAGATGGCTCACCATGGGTAGCCCAACGAGTATGAGCAATACCCACACTACCGGAAATGTCTTTATCCGTACAAAATGTTTCCAAATCGGAAACTTTACCTTTTGTCTTATATACGTTTAACCCATTCTCTTTATTCAAAAGAGCAACACCTGCGCTATCATACCCACGGTACTCCAAGCGTTTCAAGCCTTTGATGAGAATCGGATATGCGTCTCTTTTACCTATATAGCCTACGATTCCGCACATATTATTCTTATTCTACTGTGTTTGTGTGTGTTATTTGTGTACTCTTAGTTCCTCAGAACATTTACGAGCAGAGAGGCAATGGAAGTCACGATACCGATAACCGAGAACCATATTGTTGTTGAGCTACCTATACCAGAATTCTTCTTCTGGACATTGTTTGGCTCAATGTATATAACATCATTCTGTTGCAGATAATAATATGGTGAGTTAATGATATTGGCATCATTCAGATTAAGACGTATAGAGTGCTTCTGCCCTGACTCATCCTCACGAATGAGAAGCACATTGTCACGACGACCATAGATACTCAAGTCTCCACCCGAGGCGATTGCCTCTATAATGCTCATCTTCTCGTATGGCACAGGAACTATCTTAGAGCCGATAGAGCCAATCAGTGTAACATGATAGCTTGACATGCGAACCGTGACAATTGGATTCTCTGTCGCGGCAACATATGGTAACACGCGCTGACGAATACGCTCCTCACATTCACTTTTTGTCAATCCCTGTACGTGTATCTTTCCTATTACCGGGAAATTAATAAAGCCGTCATTATCTACAAGATATCCCTGCAGAGAGCCACCTGAGGAATTCAGCTCACCAGAGGTACCGACAGCTCTTGAGACCGTAAGGTTGAATGGGGCTGATACTCTTGGATCTGTAGTCAGAACGGTAATTGTCAACATATCTTTAGGCATAATTTTGGCATCAAACAACCCACGTGACGGAGCCAAACTAATCGTGTCAATATTCTGGAAATAAGCCACTTGCTTGCTACTTGAGCAGCTACCCATAAATAAAATCATAGCAACCATCGCTACGACAGATAAAAGTAATTTCTTCATTTTATTGCGCAATAATATTAAACTTCTGCAAAAGTACGACTATTTTTCGATATGTACAAGAGATTTTTTGAAAAAAATATAAGTATAAATAATGAAATGAGGGATTACGAATCCTTTAACAGACCATAACCCCTCCACCAAATCAAATTATTAAGACAGTTTTATTCCCACATAACATGTAGGCTCATTAATACTACCTCAAGTCATTAATAGAACTTGAAATAGTTGCGCGCATTATTGTATGAAATGTCCTCAACCATCCTTGACAATGAATCCATGTCATTAGGCAGGAGTCCTCTCTCAACATCATTGCCAAGCAAGTTGCAAAGCAAACGGCGGAAATACTCATGACGCGGATAGCTCAAGAAAGAGCGGCTGTCAGTAAGCATACCGACAAAGCGGCTGAGCAAACCTAATACTGACAACGCGTTCATCTGGCGGGTCATACCGTCAAGCTGATCATTGAACCACCAGCCTGAGCCGAACTGAATCTTGCCAGGACAGCTACCGTCTTGGAAGTTGCCAAGCATTGTAGCTATAACCTCGTTGGCACAAGGATTCAATGTGTAAAGAATTGTGCGTGTGAGTTTTCCCTCAACATTCAGTTCATTGAGGAAATGACTCATTGCCTTAGCGGTAGTAAACTCACCAATAGAGTCAAAACCTGTGTCAGGTCCTAATTTATTGTACATTAATGTATTGTTGTCACGGATAGCACCATAATGATACTGCTGAGTCCAATTAGCGGCATAGTCTTGCTCAGCACATACACGCAGGAACGCATGTTTATACTGGCGGATTTCAAGTTCTGAGAGCTGTTGTCCGCGCAGAGCTTTCTCAAAGATTATCTCAATCTGGGAGTCAGTATATGGCTCATCATAGAACTCCTCAATACCATGGTCAGACAAGCGACAGCCATTCTCATGGAAGAAGTCATGACGTTTCTGTAAAGCATCAACCATATCGGCGAACTTGCTGATTTCCACACCACTAACCTCTGAGAGCTGTTTTACATAGTCTGCGAACTCAGGCTTCTCGATATTCATGGCTTTGTCTGGTCGCCAAGCTGGTATCATCTTAATTTCAAAGCCACTTTCTTTTGTCTGTTTATGGAATCTGAGGTCGTCTACCGGATCATCTGTTGTACAAACACACTCCACATTATAACGACGCATGAAGCCACGTGCGGTATACTCAGGTTGCTGAAGCTTCTCGTTACACTCATCAAAAATCTCACGGGCTGTCTTTGGACTAAGTAGTTTCTCAATACCAAACGCTGTTTTCAACTCCAGGTGAGTCCAGTGGTAAAGTGGGTTACGGAAGGTATAAGGAACCGTTTCTGCCCATTTCTCAAATTTCTCCCAGTCGGTAGTATCTTTTCCTGTACAATAGCGCTCGTCCACGCCATTTGTACGCATAGCGCGCCATTTATAATGGTCTCCTCCAAGCCATAGCTCTGTGATACTCTTAAACTTATGGTCTGTTGCGACCATTTCAGGGATTAAATGACAGTGATAATCGATAATCGGCATCTTAGCCGCATGATTGTGGAAAAGATCCTGTGCTGTTTTAGTATCCAACAGGAAGTTTTCATCCATAAATTGTTTCATTGCTTATAAGGTTTTTAAGTTGAAAGTTTTTGCAAATATACGAATAAATTTTGGAAGTAAATGATTTTTAAACTATATTTGCACTAAAAATTTGCGCAATCTTAATTCCAAAAGGCAAAAAACAGTTCTATATGCAATACACAAGTAATAGAATCAACACTTCAGGAGTCAACAGAACTGATAAAGTTTTGCTGATTTATACAGGCGGAACCATTGGTATGGGACAAAACAACAAGACTGGCGCACTTGAGCCATTGGACTTCAATCAGTTTCTTAAGAACCTACCGGAAATACAACAGCTTAACACAGAAGTGGAGTCATATCAGTTTACGCCACCGATAGACTCGTCCGACATGACTCCTGAACTATGGGCACATATCGCCAGAATTATAATGGAGAGATACCAAGAATATGATGGTTTTGTGGTGTTACACGGTACTGACACGATGGCATATACCGCCTCTGCCCTATCCTTCATGCTTGAGAACCTGACGAAACCTGTCATTCTAACGGGAAGCCAGCTTCCAATACGGCAATTGCGTACGGACGGCAAGGAAAACCTTATGACAAGTATTGAGTTGGCGGCAGCACACCATCCCGACGGAACACCTATAGTACCCGAGGTTTGCATATATTTCAGCGGTAAACTTCTTAGGGGGAACCGCTCAACCAAACAAAACGCTGATGGTTTTAACGCCTTCGACACGTTTAATTATCCTCACCTTTGCGATGCTGGTGTCAATTTCACCTTCCATGAGCACCATATCCTTCATCCCGATTTCCAAAAGCCTGTAACACCTCACTTCTCGCTTGATACGAATGTAATAGTATTCTCATTGTTTCCTGGCATTGAGCAGAATATCGTCAAACATGTTTTCGAGGCGCCAGAGCTACGCTCAATCGTGATGCGCTCATACGGCTCGGGAAATGCTCCACAAAAAGCCTGGTTGATTAATTTAATAAAGGAGGCGAGCAATCGTGGAGTCATTGTCGTAAACATCAGCCAATGTGTGTCTGGCAATGTTGAGATGTCACGCTATGACACTGGCTATCAGTTAAAAGACGCTGGCGTGATAAGCGGCTACGACAGTACTGTTGAGGCTGCCGTAACAAAACTCATGCATCTTCAAGCTCGTTATAGTGATAGTGGCATGATTCGCAGACTAATGAATCACAACATAGCCGGAGAAATCAGTATATAAAAAAAGAGAGAAAGCCGTATTCTTTCTCTCTTTCCGATGAGGTGCCTGGCGGATTCGAACCGCCGTAGACGGTTTTGCAGACCGTTGACTAAGCCACTCATCCAAGGCACCAATTTCATTTAGCGGTTGCAAAGTTAATGTTTTTCTCCGTATCCGCCAAATTTTTCAACTTATTTTTATTGGAAACTTTCTTTTTTCCCACATTAACACGAACAGGAACATTCTATTTTCCCTTTTGACTGCAAACCGCCCTGCCCTTTCTTACCTGCTGGCGAAAAGCACATCCCTCACATCCTGCACACGGATCATTGTTTGCTCGCACAATAGTCTTGTAAATCCTAAAACCCGCATAGGACACAGCTATTCCCAAAACAATATATATAATAATGTATTGCATTAGAAATCATACGGGATTATCACGAGGGTCATCACGGAAAAGATCGTCGGCTGCAATAAGCTCATCATCGTCAAACCATTGGACAAGCTTGGCATGCGCCTTTTCCTTCACGTCGTCACCAACATCTCCCCACACTTTTCGTAGTACGAAAATCAAGACCGCGAGGTCATCACCCAACCCTGCTATTGGAATAGCGTCAGGCACGACATCAATAGGCGTGATCAAATAGCCTAATGCACCAATGATGATTGCTTTTTCCTTCATTGACACACGATCACTCTCCAATGTATAGTACAACAGCAAAGCAGCATAGACAAGCTTTGCTCCCGCACGTTTGGCTATACGCCCTATTTTCTCCATGAAAGCACTTGGAGTAAACAAATCCTTGTATTGAATAAAATCAGGTAGTTCCATACATAATACTTTTATTTGTGAGCATCTCCGTTTTCTTTTGCCTATGCTTTATGATAAGCAAGAATATCCTCTACATACTGCCGCACATTGGCATTACGCTTGTTAAGCTTTTCAATACGCATTTTGAGCAACATCTTTCTAAGGAACGTATAAGCGCCCCATAGGAATAATCCCGCCAATATCGCGAGCAACATCGTCCACTGACCAAACGGCATCTTATTTACAGGATAGAGAAAGGCAAGGACTACTATAGGTATAATGATTATTATACCACCTATCGTATAACGGCTCCGCTCCGTACCCTCACTGTCTAATATCGCCTGATAGTCAAAAAGATAGTCCTCCAGCTCATCCTTGGTGATCTTATATCTCTCAACATTAGGGAAATCCGGGCGGTCGCCGTAATTCTCAATGATGCGCTTCACACGATGCTCGTAATCATCAAGGAGCGAGTCCATCATCTCTTTGCTCATGTGAAATGGATTTGTATTTACCATCGCTTACGTGTTATTTAATTCGTTAAAAAAGAAGCAGCGACCCTATAAGCCGGGTTCTGTTTTTTCAGCCTGCCATCTATCTAATCCGGAAGTCACCCTCCAGCTCAAGCGTTCTACCCTCCATCGCTGGGATATCGGGCGGGCAACCCTCATGCGATGGTTTACATGAACTTGCAGCCTCCAGCCGGCACAGCCCGCTGATCACCCAGCGGCTGGTGGTCTCTTACACCACCTTCTCACCCTTACCCAAAGGGCGGTTATTTTCTTCTGCCGTCACCTACTGTCACCAATAGCTTCTATTTTCGGAAGTGGAGCGCCCTGTGCTGCCCGGACTTTCCTCTCGCCACCTGCCACAAGAATGCGTCAGGAAGCCAGCGGCAGAGCCGGATCACTGCTTCAAGGCTGCAAAGTTACGAAAAGTCGAGAGCAAAACAAAGAAAAACCATTTCTTTTTTTGCCGAGACGTAGTAACTTCGCCATATTAATGGCAAAGTTAAGAAAAATAATTGAAAAATGAAAATTGAAAATTGAAAAAAATGGCAAATGACACATCTACGCCCTTTAGATGTAATCTCTACCCCTCGTACATGACACTTTTTCTATTGATGTGTCCCGCGTCACATTGTCCCATCGTCCCATTAAGCATGTGCAGGATGAGGGATTATGGTAGATTATATGGTTACTATATATATTATACATAATATATATAGTAAAACTTTTCTCTCTCTATTTTTGCTATTATGGAAGTTACCTTAATGGGACGATGGGACAATGGGACGATGGGACGTGTGGCGCAATTGGTGGAAAACTATATGGATAAGCATGGGAGATGACAGTATGCACAATCTGTTTTGAGCTGTATAAAAAACTTAAATTGCCAAATAATGCGTTTAAGAGCCGTTAATATAGCAATTTATAGTGTTAAATTGGGATAAAGAAAACCGACAAAATGGCAGATTAACAATTTTTGCGTCTATATTTGCAATCGTTTTTTCAAACAAAGCTCAAAGAGATAAAAAACAAAGAGAGTAAAATAATTATGAAAATGAAAAATCTATCAAAGTTTTTGCTGGTTGCGGCATGTGTGACCGCACTGGCATTCTCGGCAGGAGCATTCCTAAAGGTAAATGCCACATCCGCCGAAGCACCAGTTTCAGGACAACCCGTTGACTTGACCTACGCGGCAGAGAAAGCTCTTCCCTCCGTTGTTCACATCAAATATGTACAAAACTCCAAGGTCAAGACCGTAGAAGTGCAAGAGGATCCCTTCGGTGGATTCTTCTCTGATCCGTTCGGATTCTTCGGCAATCCTGGCGGAGGAAGTCAGAGACGTCAGGTGCAGACACCAAAGAGAGAGGCTACCGGTAGTGGTGTCATCATCTCTGTCGACGGTTATATCGTAACTAATAACCACGTTGTTGAGGGTGCCGACGAGCTTACGGTAACGTTGAATGACAACCGTGAGTTCTCCGCTCGAATAGTAGGCAACGACAAGACTACCGATTTGGCACTTATCAAGATTGACGGCAAGAACCTGCCTGCCATAACTATCGCAAACAGCGATGACGTGAAGGTTGGAGAATGGGTCTTGGCAGTTGGCAACCCTCTGGGTCTTAACAATACTGTCACCGCAGGTATCATCAGTGCCAAGGCACGTACGTTAGGTGCTAACGGTGTTGAGTCCTTCATACAAACCGACGCTGCCATCAATGCCGGAAACTCTGGCGGCGCGCTCGTAAACACCCGTGGTGAATTGGTTGGCATCAACGCCATGCTGACATCTCCTACAGGCAGCAACATCGGCTACGGATTTGCCATCCCGACAACTATAATGAATAAAGTTGTTGACGACATCAAGACCTATGGAACAGTACAACGCGCTATGATTGGTATTAGTGGACAAGATGTCAAGAACTATGTTGACGTACAGAAAGAACAGGGCAAGGAAGTAGACCTCGGCACCATGGAGGGTATATATGTTGGTGAAGTCGTTGAAAATGGAGCCGCTGAGGACGCAGGCATAAAGAAGGGTGACGTCATTGTGGCCATCGACGGTCAAAACGTAACAAAGTTCGGTGAGTTGCAAGGCGTCGTCGCAAAGAAACGTCCAGGTGACAAAGTCAATATTACATACCTGCGCGACAAACGTAAGCATACCGCCACCATTACCTTAAAGAACGAGCAAGGCAACACTAAGGTTGTCAAGAATGCTGACCTTGACGTTCTTGGCGGCAACTTCCGCGAGATTACCAAGCAGCAGAAAGAACAGCTCAACATCAGCTACGGTCTTGAGGTTACGAAGGTTAATAACGGAGCGTTAAAGGAGGCTGGAATCAACAGAGGCTTCATAATACAAAAGATCAACGACGAGCCGATAAAGACAATAGACCAGCTACAGAAAGCCGTAAAGACGGCATCAACAAGTAAGACACCTGTTTTGTACATAGAAGGTATCTATCCTACCGGCAAGAAAAGTTATTTTGCCGTTCCGTTGAGCGACTAAAACAATGATTATAAGCAATTTAGAAGACATATTCTAAAGTATAAATATTATTACGCAAAAGGCTTCTTTAAGGAGCCTTTTGTTATTTATTATCACACATTTTTTTGTAACAGACCAAATATTCGAGGTAAAATTTGCATAAGAAAACAAAAAACCGTAAATTTGCACTTGCTTAAAAAACATCATAGAAAAGAATGAGACAACTTAAGATAACAAAATCTATTACAAATCGAGAGAGTGCTTCTCTTGACAAGTATTTGCAAGAAATCGGACACGAGGAGCTAATCACTGTTGAAGAGGAAGTTGAGCTTGCCCAACGCATAAAAAAGGGTGACCGAAGCGCTTTGGAGAAGCTTACAAAGGCAAACTTGAGATTTGTTGTCTCTGTTGCCAAGCAATACCAGAACCAAGGATTGAGTCTTCCTGATCTAATCAACGAAGGGAATCTTGGTCTCATAAAGGCGGCTGAGAAATTTGACGAGACACGTGGGTTCAAATTCATCTCTTATGCCGTCTGGTGGATCCGCCAGAGTATTCTCCAAGCAATCGCCGAGCAAAGCCGTATTGTCCGCCTTCCACTCAATCAAGTTGGGTCGGTAAACAAAATCACCCGTGCATATAACAAGTTTGAGCAGGAGCATGAGCGCAGACCAAGCGTCAACGAAATCGCCGACAAGGTAGATTTGCCAGAAGACAAGATTGCCGACGCGATAAAAGTCAATACCCATCATGTTTCTGTCGATGCGCCATTCGCTGATGGAGAAGACAATAGCCTGCTTGACATCCTTCCCAACGACAATTCACCAATGGCTGACAAAGAGTTGGTGAAAGAGAGTCTGCGTGAAGAGATAAACCGCGCCCTACTCTCTCTCAGCGAACGTGAGCGCAACATCATAGAGGCTTTCTTTGGTATCAATCAGCATGAGATGACACTTGAGGAGATAGGAGACAAATACGGACTGACACGAGAGCGTGTCCGGCAGATAAAGGAAAAGGCAATACGCCGTCTTCGCCATAACACTAAGAACAAATTGCTTAAGACATATCTTGGAGAATAGGTATTATAAATAAATTTTGAAGGTAATAAGATTAAGAATGAATAGACCCAACAATAGAACAAGACTTAAAGGAATAGGATTATGCTTATTTCTTAGTCTCTTGTCTTGGATGCAGGCATGTCCCGTCTCAGCCAAGGATGGGGATAGCCATAAAGTAGACAAAATCTACATGTTCGGCTTTGCCGCATCCTTCACAGACTCATTAGTATACTTTACCGAGATTCAGACTGTCAGAGGTGCCTATATAACGAACAAGAAAGATTTCCTTGTAAACCGTGAGGAGTATTCCAATCAGCTTCGCAACTATCTCAGGACTAAAGGAAACCAGCATCCCACATGTGTCACAATATACGGGACGAACTTGAAAGCGGTGGCAAAAGAATATGTTAAGTTAAAAGAAAAGTATACCAAGAAAGCAAAAGGTAACTTTATATTGAAAGACATAGAGAGCAACTCTTTTCAGTACAAACCTGTCGAGCCAGAAGAGGGCATGGTAATAGTAGACTCAAAAGAGGCAGAGAAAGCCGCTCGTGAAGCTAAAAAAGAGGGAAAGAATATAAACAGAGGACCCAAGCCTCCAAAGGAAGGAGTTTCTGGTGACCAGCATTAATCATTTCGTTGTCGCAGATCACAACATCTGTATTACTTTTCAGGATTCCCGTATAAACAATATGGGGCTTCTGCGCTCGTTCGAGCCGTTCAGGGTAAAGGATAATAATGATAAGAAACTATTCTTCCGACTGACAATTGACGATACCATCCGCCCAGTGGAGAAGTCACGCAGAGAGAGAATCCGTACCTTTGACACAGGGAATGGAGATACTATTGTAGATAGAATCGATGACGGTGGCTACCAATATATCATCAAAGACCTTAAAGGTGGGGAATGCGCCCTTGTCATTACTAACAAAGATTTCTCTGATTGCCGATGTGCGTTAAACGGAAACTACGACATGCGGTGCTTCGGACTAAATAACGCATTGATGCTTGTCTTTGCTTTCGCGGGAAGTCGCCAACAGACACTTCTTGTACATGCCTCTCTGGTAAGGAATAATAACTATGGATATGCGTTTATCGCAAAGAGTGGTACGGGGAAAAGCACACAGGTAAGTATGTGGCTTAGGTACATCCCGGGATGCGACCTGATGAATGACGATAATCCCATTATACGCATAATTGACGGTCAGCCATATATATATGGAAGTCCTTGGAGCGGCAAGACTCCATGCTACCGTAATGTGAAAGCACGCCTCGGTGCCATTACACGCATTGACCGCGCACAAGAGAACTCCATAGAGCAACTACCTCCAATAGAGGCATTTGCCTCTTTCCTACCCTCGTGTTCCTCTATGAAATGGGATAATGAGATTTATAATGCGATTTGTGATACCATCACAAAAGTTATAGAAACAACGAATATCTATACATTACATTGCCTTCCAGATAGAGAATCTGCAATTTTATGTCACAAAGAGATATCAAAATAAACGAGATACAGTTCCCAAATGCGGAGTTCCTGCCAAAGGTGGTAGAGATGCTTAATGAAGGGCATACTGTAACCTTGCGTCTCAGAGGATTCTCTATGCGTCCGTTTCTTGAAGACAATCGTGACAAGGCATTACTCACAAAACCGGTAAACCCACAGATAAATGCTCCGGTACTGGCTGAAATCTCACCTGGACATTTCGTGTTGCATCGTATTATTGACATTCAAGGCGACAATGTCACTTTACGAGGTGATGGCAACCTCGCATGTGAGAGATGCAAGAAGGAAGACATTGTGGGAGACATCATAGGTTTTTATCGGAAAGGCAGGAACACACTTGACCGGATTGATGGAAAGAAATGGAAAATATATTCATGGTGGTGGACTCGCTTGTATCCTGCCAGAAGATATTTACTGGCATTCTATCGTAGGATATGGATTCCCATTTTTGGTGTCATCTGATTATTAAAACAACAATAAAGCATTCAAAATACTATATCAACAATGAAAGCAAAACCAGGATTCAAACTTCGCGAAGTGTGCGGAGAACAGATTATCGTAGCTGAAGGAAAGGAGAATATTGATTTCAGCAATATCATCAGTATGAATGAGAGCTCAGCATATCTTTGGGAAAGAATACAAGATAAGGATTTTACCATTGACGACCTCGCCAATCTGCTCCTTGAACAATATGAGGTTGATGTGGAGACGGCAAAGAAAGATGTCACTACTCTTGCCGCACAATGGGGGAAAGCTGGTATTATCGAAGGAAACGACATACCTCAGATTGACGTTACTTTTGCAAAACCAGCCTTTCAAGACAGCCCGGATGCGACAGACAATAGTTCCAAGAAAGGCAAGAAAGGATTCTTCTCGAAGCTTCTGAAGAGATAACATATTACTTTACCCCAACTTCTTCAGGAGATTTGTCTATAGTAATAAACTACACATCATATTCAAGAATGGAAGAATTACTTAAATATTTCCCAAAATTATCTGAGAAACAACAACGGCAATATGCGGCGTTGTATGATTTGTATCAGGATTGGAATGCAAAGATTAACGTTATCTCAAGAAAAGACATAGAGAACTTGTACGAGCATCATGTGTTACATTCTCTTGCAATAGCAAAAGCCCTGAACTTCAGTGACGGCACGAAGATACTCGACTTTGGTACTGGCGGTGGCTTTCCAGGCATACCGCTGGCGATAATGTTTCCCAATGTCCAGTTTAAGTTGATTGATGGAACAGGCAAGAAAATACTTGTTGCAAATGAAGTGGCTAAATCAATTGGCCTTGAGAACATTACCGCTGAGCATATAAGAGGTGAGGAGGAGAATGGCAAATACGACTTCATCGTAAGCCGTGCCGTTATGCCCCTACCCGATTTAGTTAAAATCGTGCGCAAAAACATCTCCAACAAACATCATAACGCAATGCTCAACGGAATTCTCGTTCTAAAAGGCGGTAATGTTGACAGCGAGATACACCCTTTCCGAAAGAATGTTGAGGTGTTAAAAATCAAAAACTGGTTCAAGGAAGAATGGTTTGATGAAAAGAATGTTATTTATTTACCTATATAGAAATCATGAGTAATATTAATATAAAATGTTTCTCTTGCAACATGCTACAAGAAAATTGTTATGTTGTAAGCGACGACACTAAAGAATGTGTTATCATCGATTGTGGAGCTTATTATGATGAAGAGGGAAAGGCAATCGTTGATTATATAAATTCCAATGGGCTTCACCCTGTGCATCTTCTTGTTACCCACGGACATATTGATCACAACTTTGGCAATCATATTGTTTTTAAAGCTTTCGGCTTAAGACCTGAAGTGTCCGGGCAAGACGAAGACTATATCATTAACTTAAGCGAGCAGGCAGAAAGAATCTTCCACATCTCATTCGACATAGAGCCTGTGTCGCCAATAAAGATTTTTAAGGAAAACGAGACAATCACATTTGGCAACCACAAGCTAAAAATATTAGAGACACCTGGACACTCGCGGGGAAGCGTGTGCTTTTATGAGGAAGATGAGCATGTGCTATTTACAGGTGACACACTTTTCCGCAACTCCATTGGCAGGACTGATCTTGGAGGTGGCTCAATGATGCAAATCATACAAAGCTTGCGCTTCCTTGCGCAATTACCAGATGACACTGAGGTCTATCCCGGTCATGGAGCGAAGACGACAATAGGTTTCGAGCTTGAGCATAATCCATATATGGAAAGATGACAATATGAAGGCAGAGAAAATCATACTCGGCATTGACCCTGGAACGAACGTAATGGGGTACGGCATTATTCGCGTTGTCGGCAACAAGGCGGAATTGGTCGTGATGGGTGTGATTGACATGCGTAAGGAAAATGACCCGTATCTTCGCTTAGGACGTATCTTTGAGAGGGTTACAGGTATCATAAAGGAATATCTGCCTGATGAAATGGCTATCGAGGCTCCATTTTTCGGGAAAAACGTACAATCAATGCTAAAGCTCGGACGCGCTCAAGGCGTAGCCATTGCCGCGGCAATAGAAAGAGACATTCCAATTCACGAGTATGCTCCATTGAAAATAAAAATGGCTATTACCGGCAATGGCGGAGCATCAAAGGAACAGGTTGCGGGAATGTTAAAACGGCTCTTGAATATCAATGATAACGACATGCCGAAGTTCATGGACGCAACTGATGCGTTAGGTGCCGCCTATTGCCACTTCATGCAGATGGGGCGTCCTGAGAGTGACAAACATTTCAGTAGTTGGAAAGATTTTGTAAACAAGAATCAAAGAAGAGTCAGTAAAGTGCAATAATAAAATTTGTGGCAGCTAAAATCAAAACATAACTGCCCCATAAACAATTAATTAGAAGATGCAGAGGACTATACATATAGAAAATGGAGTATGCAAGCTGCCAAAATGGAGAATGGCTGAGCCTGTCAACTTCTCCGCATACGACGGTGAGCATCTTGCCATTATTGGTCCTAACGGCGGAGGTAAATCCATGTTTTTAGACATGATGGTAGGTAGGCATCCTATGTTCCCTGACATGATAGGATACGACTTCTCGCCTAACAAGAGTAGCCTTGCGTCGGATAACATCAAATACATTACCTTCCGCGATACATACGGAGGCGACAACGACCGTACGTACTTCTTACAACAGAGATGGAACCAGATGGAAATAGATATGGAGACGCCGACTGCCGGAGATAAATTGGAAGAGGCTTTCCTTATGTATGGCGAAGACACTCCAAGCAGGAGAGAGGTCCAAAGAAGTATTTACAAATTATTCAACATGGAGCACCTTCTTGACAAATACATTATTCTCTTGTCAAGTGGTGAGCTCAGGAAGCTTAAACTGGCATCAACACTTTTTGCGGCTCCACGAATACTTATAATAGACAACCCATTTATTGGTCTTGACTCAGAAACAAGAGAACAGCTGTCCGAGCTCTTACGCTCAATAGCAAAAAGAGGCTGTCTGGAGAATACGCTCGAGAACCACGACAACACACCATCGCTGAGGATTCAAATAATTTTGGTGTTGTCAAGAACTGACGATATACCTGACTTCATTACCCATGTTGTCGAGGTCAAGGATATGAAGGTGACATACAAGAAAGAAATGAAGGATTATCTTGCCGCAAGACCTTCATCTAACACACACATATTGTCACGCCAGATGGAAAAGGAAATCCTACAGCTGCCATATTCCGACAAGGAATATCATACTCAAGAGATCATAAACATGCGAAACGTGAGTATAAGATATGGCAAACGCACTATATTGAAAGACTTAAACTGGATTGTCAGAAACGGTGAGCGATGGGCATTAAGCGGACAGAACGGTGCCGGAAAAAGTACTTTACTGAGTCTTGTATGCGCCGACAATCCACAAAGCTACGCATGCGACATCACACTTTTCGACCAGCAACGGGGTACTGGCGAGACCATCTGGGACATAAAGAGACATATAGGATATGTATCGCCTGAGATGCATCGCTCATATCAGCGCAATATTCCAGCCATACGTATTGTGGCAAGTGGTCTTAAAGACTCCATAGGACTATATGTAAAACCATCGGATGATGATTTTGTAAAATGCAGGTTCTGGATGAAAGTCTTTGGCATAGAAGGAAAAGAAAGCACATCGTTCCTGGAACTGTCAAGTGGCGAGCAACGCCTGGTTCTACTTGCCCGCGCTTTCGTAAAAGACCCGGAGCTGCTTATACTTGATGAGCCTCTCCACGGATTGGATGATGCCAACAGGCAACTGGTTAAAGACGTAATAAACGTATTTTGCCAAAGAAAGAATAAAACTATGATTATGGTGACACATTATCAAAAGGAATTGCCTGAATGCATTGACCATAGTCTTTTTCTACAGAGACATGCATGAATAAAATTAATCGTAAGAGAATTATAAACGTCTAAAATAAACAAACCATAAATATCAAATTGCAAATGAAAAAGATTTTAATTTTATTAATGATGGCATCAATAACGATGACCAGTCAGGCACAAGAGGTTTTCAAGGTTATCTATGAAAGTAGTAACAAAACTCTCAATGACCCGAAAGAAGATGTAAATGTGAGGAAAATAGCATTGTTCAAAGTTGATGCTCTAACCTATCTTAACACTAAGGCTTTGGAAGAGATGGGTGATTCCACACGTGACATTACCACTGAGGTCATGGCACGGCTTATCGCACAACGTGATAGTCAGGCTTATTATATGTACGACTATGTCAATTTGCTTATGACTGAGTTCGCACGCGCTAACAACAAAAAGGAAAAGAGCAACATTATTAAACTCTTTCATGACACAAGCATAACCAATCCTTTGTACAATGAGCCAGACAGAAATCTGGTTATGGCATACGCCAACCGTGAAGACTTTCTCACTCAGTTCTCATTAGACACAGATTGGATTAAAGCCTGTGCTGAAGTACGAAGGAAACTAAGAGAAAGACAATAGTATTATACAGTAATGATTCTGTGCTCTTGTGTGGAAACACAATTTGTTTTAGAAAAAAAGCACAAAAAGTTTTGGTATTTAGAAAAAATATCATAACTTTGCAATCGTTATCCTGAAAACAATCTTTTTACCTTAAAAGAACTAATACCTATTGAAGATTGAAGCGATCGCCTGCGAAGGTCATCGCTTTGTTTTTTATAGGGAGTTCATATATTACGCGACCTTTATTGTTAAATACACATAAATTTGACTGGGAATATTCATTGCCTATAAACTTTTTGCGTACTTTTGCATCGAAGAAAGAAAACTTTATTAAAAGAATAAAATTAATTTGTAAAGTATATACAAAAATGAAAAAGATTTTAATGATAGTAATGCTGTTTGTAGGTGTAGCCTCAGTTGCATCCGCACAGGCAGAAATCAGATTCGACAAGCTTACCCATAATTTTGGGACATTCCCCGAGAGTAACGCTACGAGGGAAGCGACATTCACATTTACCAATACAGGCAATCAACCATTAGTGATAAACCAAGTAGTAGCAAGCTGTGGATGTACGGTGCCATCATACGACAAGAAGCCTATTGCTCCTGGTCAGAAGGGTACTATTGACATAAAATACAACGGAAAGGGAAAGTTCCCTGGTCATTTCAAGAAAAGCATTACCGTACGCTCAAATGCCAAGACTGAGATGGTACGGTTATATATAGAAGGAGAGATGACGGAGTAAAGGTCATCTGCTCCTCCACAAGACCATAACTTTGCGCTGGATAGCTATGTAGTTTACAATAGTTACCAGCGCAAATAGTATTATACCGAATATTATGGCAGGCATCATGGAACCGTCCTGCATCTGCGGATATAATGAATAGATAATATCCATATAATAGTCGCGCACCATGTAAAGGGCCACCCATGCTATTACCAGGACGGAAAGATTCAATATCACGGTGAGAGTCTGGTATGGCAATGCCACTCTCGATGGCCTATATCCAATAAGCAATAGATTTTGGAGCTTTGAGGAGTTTTTCTGCACCAAAAGATAAATACTCAACATAAGTATATAGAAGCTTAAAATAGAGATAACCAAACCAATGAGCATCACAAGTGTAACCACCATTCTCAAGAAATAGGTTGTCTTCTCCGCGTCAAGCTTTTCATCGTCCATCTCGTACTCCCGATTTTCAAGAAACTTGCCTATCCGCTCGTCCGCAGGGTTCGTTACCTCCACTATAAGACGGTTGGGAGCTGCTTCACCATCAGGAGCATAATAATTGTTTGCCCATTTCATGAATGAGTCAGGAACCATTATCTCACTCATCCTACTTGAAAAGCCAATAACACGCCCTTTAAAATCATCCTGCTTTCCATTACCTCTGATATTTAGGTTGAAATCAATCATCCCCATCAAGCCTTCGCTGATTTTAGGTAATGAACGACTCTGTGCAAAACCAAAGTTATACATACTTATATATGTTCGGGGAAGAATGATTGGAACCTCCTTGCTACCTTCCGTGAATATCCAATCGGTCTTTGGCACGTCAATAAACTCATCTGGTATACTCTGAAGGAATATCTCAGAGTTCAAGATGTTATTGCCGTCAACTCCCATCTGTGCGGTAACTTTGAAATCATTGCCGGTAAAGGCTCCGACCTTCTTAATAAAATCCTGATGTGTAACCTCAGCGATATTGTATTTTGAGAAAGAGGAAGACCGTCCTGATATTGTTGTTCCCGCTCCTATCTTTTTGCTTATGATAAGATAATCCGATTTCATAAAGCTATCCTCGGCTGTAAATACGGGCACAACATCGCGATAGAACTGTATGCCGAGAAGGACGATGAACATTCCAAAAAGATTAGCAAAGAAGAAACCGATAAATTGTGGGATGCTTATATGTTGTCTGAGTAATTTCCAAATAAGTGACATTGTATGAATCCTTTTATGTGGGAATAATAAGAATAATATTCTGAAATTATAATTTTAGCACTTCATTATATTGCAAATCCATGTGTTTGCCGATACTTGTCACGATGACTCCGGCACCTTGAGCAGACGCCTCCTCCATCATCATCTGTCCCATAATATTGGCATTGGTATCGTCAAGATGACTTATTGGCTCGTCAACGAGTAGGAAATCAAAAGGCTGAGCCAAAGCACGTATCATAGCAACACGCTGCTGCTGTCCAAAGGACATTCGCCCTACAAGAGCATCTGTTTTGTCAGAAATACCAAGCCTTTCAAACCATGATAATATCTGTTCACGGGTCTTATGGGATGTAAGCCTGTTCTTTATATCGACATTCTCGTATGCTGTCAGCTCTGGAAAAAGACGGAGTTCCTGAAACAGGTGACTTATCTTATACTGGCGTATGTCAATCCAATCACGCACTTTTAAGCGTCGCGTGTCTGTATCGTCAAAAAGGATTGTGCCTGAATAATCATTACGGTAACCTATCACATAACTACAAAAGGTACTTTTGCCCTGACCGGAGTCGGCTTCCACAAGATACAATTGTCCTTTTTCAAATGTCACCTCCTCTCTCCACACTTCAGACTCCAAATCGTCACGTTGTGCGAAAACCTGTGGTAACACATTCCTGAATAAAATCTTTTCCATTGAGAATTTATTATTCTTTCTTATCGTTTGAGACACCATTGGTAAACATGAGGTAGCTCACATCACCAAAAAGAGGTTTCATTAGTCCTTTTAGCGTACTGATAATCTGTTGCTTATCGCCATCTACAGCTGAAAGATTAATGACAAGACATGTGGTCTTACCTTTCATCAGCTGCTGTATGCTATCAGGTAGCAGTTGGGAGGCTGTGCCGAGTTTACGTTTGCCAAGCTCCTCAAGACTCTCTTTATCCAATGAGCTCATGTCTGACGTCAAGTCTGCAGCCCATCCCATTTGAAGATCATCACCACCTTCTGGTATTGTAAGGAGAAGCTCCCCATTAACTTGTTCTACGAATTTATCTATATCAACCTTTACCCCCATCCCAGTAAGCAAAGCTCGCAACTCCTTGTTTTGCTTCAATGTCGGCAACAATTTTGTTCCATCGGTATTTATCAATAGCGAAAAGAGAGCCGTCGTCGGTATGTTTCTAAGATACTTGCCCTCAATGGGATTCAGTCGCTTCTGGTAATCATGCAAAGCCGCGTCAATTTGCTTGTCAAAAGAGAAGACATCACTACATTCTACGGAGAGACAATTCTTGACAGATTTAATCTCTGCGGCAATAAGAACTTGAGACGGATCTGTATCAGCAGGAGCTCCCAACGTAAATAAAGATATGAATTTCTCGGGTAACGCTGATGCCTGAGCCACCATTGCCACGCCACCTCCTGTTTGCTCTAAACGATCATAGATTGGGGTTCCGACTATACCTTCTTCCGCATTGAGATTTTTCATTATCTGCCGCATCAGTTCTGTTTGTCCAGCACCGACTGACGGTCCCATGACTTGTATGGTATTCTTATCAAAACCGGCTACCCATACTTTGTTCAAAACCGTAAAGTACTTTCCACGTTGCTGCTTAAGCTTCTGGCAATAGCCTTTTTCAGACATTTTGTCAAAAGTGTTCCGCAAGTCATCTTCATCATTGACTTTCGCCACCAAACCTAAAGAGCCATCTGCCGCCTCAAAGAGAAGTACTCTCTGAGTAATATCAATTCCGCAATCAGAAGCGTCACTGATATGAAAAAGAGCCTTCATAAGACTCGCATTTGACATTACCGCCCCGCCTTTAGCCTCTTCATTAGCCTTGGCAAGGTCAACAGAGATCAACGCGGTACTGTTCTCTGGCACTGCGTTTAGATAGTCATTATTAGAACACGACGTGAAGAAACATGAGAAAATAAATAGTGGAAGGAGAAACATAAGGAGTCTACGCGCCAAGTTTGCCATCATCATAGCGTAAAGACCTGCGGTCTCCGTACGCAATCGACTGGAGCCGAGGGAAACAGACTCATAACCGTTTGCCATAGCAATTCTGACTTCATCAATAGAGAAATCACCCTCAGGTCCTACAAGAACCGTAACATCTTTTATATCAGAAGGTGATGAGATTTCTGAAAAGAAATCCTTACGCTCTATCTCATCATAACAATGGCAAATATATTTCTTACCTTTTTGCGGGCTCTTTATGAACTCTTTAAAAGGGACAAGAGGGTTTACTCTTGGGCGCCAGGCTTTACGACTCTGCTTTATCGCGGAGTTGACAATTTTGTCAAGCCTTACGGTACGCATGAATCTGCGTTCGGAAAACTGACAGCACACGAAACTAAGCTCATCGAAGCCTACTTCTGTCGCCTTCTCTGTCATCCACTCAATACGTCCCATATCTTTCGTCGGAGCTATTACGAGATGAAGATGACCATTCCAGGTACGCTCCTGGGGTAATCTCTCCTTAATCTCATACATACAACGCTTTGTTGCCGCCAGAGTTACTTCTGCCCGATAAAAGACACCCTCGCCGTCCATAAGAAAGAACTCATCACCATCTTTAAGTCGCAGGACCCTAAGAGCATGCATAGCTTCGTCTAACGGCAACTCATTTTTATTTTCCGCACCGGGAACATAGAAAAACCTACTTTCTTTCATTCTTTCATTAATTTACCGTATACTCTTCCTGCGATTTTTCTCATCGCGCAGATATGACGCCATCTCATACTCTTCGTTTTCTATGGCTTTCTCTAAAGCCTCGTCAAGCATAACATCACTTATTGAGTTGATAGGGATTGCCATACCACGACTATTTTCCTGATAAGCCACACTCTGTCTGTTCATCAAACGCTCTTCAATATATAATGGCATTCGACTGATATATGACAATAGAATCGCATCACTTGAACGGATAGGAATCATTTCAGAAGTAATATTATTGAGAAGAACTGTCTTATATTCACCATCAACGATGTCGGAGATTAACACCTCATAGTCATTAATAGTCCCACTTGCCTTCAGTATTTTACATAACACCTCTGGAAGAAGAACGTCTCTGATTGGCGTGTGCCCCAACCGAATCCCGAACTGATACTCCATCTGACTGTCACAGACAATGGCAATCTGCCGAGTCATTGCGACATCCGTAAGGATTATCAGGCCAAGCTTCTCTCCGCCTACAATCTCTGTAATACCTTTAAATACTAAGCGTATTTTGTTCATGAAAACATCTTTACTTCGAGACCGTAGAATCCTCTCCTGGTTTGAACATTATCGCAAAAGCAACACCCACAACAAGGGCAAAGCCTGCGAATATAAACCAGCATGACTGCCAATCGCCAACGAGATATCCATTATCATTCCATGAGCAGAAATGATTGACAATCTCACCGGCGGCAAGAGTTCCGACAGTGGCGCCAAGACCATTCGTCATCAGCATGAACAGACCTTGGGCAGACGCTTTTATAGACGGGTCACATTCACGGTCTACGAACATGGCTCCGGAGACATTAAAGAAGTCGAAAGCCACGCCATATACTATGCAAGAAAGTATGAAGAGTAACACACCTGGCATCGCGGGATTACCGATACCGAAGAAGCCGAAACGGAACACCCATGCAAACATCGACATAAGCATTACGCCCTTTATGCCATAACGACGAAGGAAGAACGGAATCATAAGTATGCACAAAGCCTCACTAACCTGAGAGATAGATGTAAGCAGGGTCGCATTATTAGCGGCGAACGAGGTGGCTATGGCCGGGTCAAGGCTTCCCTTGAAACTCGTGATGAACGGTCCGGCATAGCCGTTAGTGACCTGTAATGACATACCTAACAATGCGGAGAAAATAAAGAACATTGCCATCTTCTTTGTCTTGAAGAGCTTGAAGGCATTCAAACCGAATGTCTCAGCAAGTGAAGTGGCAGGCTTTTTCTCAAGCTTACATTGTGGAAGTGTCAACGAATAGATAAACAAAACCATACTTAACAGTCCAGACACAAAGAACTGCATATATGTGTACTGGAACTTGTGGGCATTTTCAGACAAAGTAAAGAAGAAACCATTGTCGTAGGTTGCGCAATTCACGAACCACATTGTGGCAATAAATCCGACAGTACCTAAGACGCGTATTGGCGGGAAGTCCTTTACGGTGTCCAAACCATTATTTTTCAGAATAGTGAAAGCTGTAGTATTGGTAAGAGCCAAGGTAGGCATATAAAACGCTACACTTAACGTATACATCGCTATGAAAAGTGATTTGTTTGGAAGCTCATTGCCAAATCCCGCTGAGTAGCCCATAAACCAGCAACCCATCATTGCGGCTCCAGCCACCAAATGGCATAGCCCCAGCAATCTTTGCGGCTGAATATATTTATCAGCTACTATACCCATAATTGTCGGCATGAAAATAGATACGATTCCTTGTATGGCATAAAACCACGAGATTTGAGAGCCAAGTCCTGCGGTTCCCAGAT
The DNA here is from genome assembly GCA_905236455.1 of uncultured Prevotella sp. Lineage (GTDB taxonomy): Bacteria > Bacteroidota > Bacteroidia > Bacteroidales > Bacteroidaceae > Prevotella. The sequence continues at coordinate 39,610 of CAJOPT010000096.1, forward strand.
AATTACCCATACAAGTAAGATAAGCACCCCAAACGGCAAACTCCAAGAAGTTCATCACCGATAAACGTATTTTCAGATTCATAACTCTTTTATTTTAATGGTTTGAATATTTATTTGTCGACAAAGATAATCAATAAACCTCAAACCACCACATTTTTTTTTAATTATTTCCGCTGATAACTGAATTTTTGATGGCATAAAAAAATTGATTGTCTCACGACAACCAATCTTTATTAACCTTAATAATCTAATACCATGAAAAACACGATGCAAAGTTATGCATTTATTTTTGTCCCCGCAAACTAATTGTGTACGCAAACAGTTCTTTATAACATTAATTAAACATTGCACCATTCCATTTAAACTTTTTTTGCAACAGAATGGTATTTAAGAGTCTTTTATCATCATCCGACATTAATGGAATAGAATAGCTTGCTGCTACCGAATACTCTGATTTTGAGAGAGAAAGCCTGATCATCTTTGGTTCCAGCAATGCTTTTGCATCAATAAACATGTCCTCTTCCATCGAGTCTGGCTTACAGATAAGATCATCTTCTTTAATTTCCGGTAAAAGATTTTGTAACTTATTCCAATGGAAGTCATAAAATGCGATTGTGCTTTCCGCCGCTGGTGCGAGATAAGTATGCACAACGCAGATAACAGAGTCTCGCTCACGTGGCAATATCTTCATTTCCAGCTGAGAATACGCCGTCAGACGCAACCAGAGAAAATCATGGCTACAATCATAAATAAAAGTGGAATCGTTTAAGGAATTAAGCAATCCCTTAAACTCTCCCACTCCATTATCAGCATTGAGGTCGCCCCTCATATATTCGGACAACTCAATGCGCATGCTCTTATTTAATAAAGGTATGATGCTATCTGGCATTTCCTGCCATAGATTGCATAATTGCTGGGCTTTCATCGTGACGGATGCGAGCAGTATGCAACCAAGCATCATAAACCTTTTTAAATCCATCGCCATCAATCCTCCTCAACGGCTGCCTGAGCAGCTGCAAGACGTGCTATAGGAACACGGAAAGGTGAGCAAGAAGCATAGTTCAGACCTATCTTGGCACAGAACTTGACGCTTGAAGGTTCACCGCCATGCTCACCACATATACCAGTGCGGAGATTTGGTCGGACAGCCCTACCCTTCTCAACAGCCATCTTCACGAGTTGTCCTACACCTTTCTGGTCGAGAACCTGGAATGGATCCACCTTCAGGATCTTCTTCTCGAGATAGACGGGCAGGAACGAAGCGATGTCGTCGCGCGAATAACCGAAGGTCATCTGCGTCAGGTCGTTGGTACCGAACGAGAAGTACTCTGCCTGCTCAGCGATGCGGTCGGCGGTGAGGGCAGCACGCGGAATCTCAATCATCGTACCGATCTCGAACTTGATCTCAACACCATATTCGGCAAACACTTCCTTCGAAACCTTCTCGATGATGGCCTTCTGCTGCTCGAGCTCGTGGAGCGTACCAATCAGCGGAACCATAATCTCGGGCTGAGGATCCTTGCCTTCCTTCTTCAACTCGCAAGCAGCACTGAGGATGGCTCGAGTTTGCATAGCGGTGATTTCGGGGAAGGTGATGCCCAGACGGCAACCACGATGGCCGAGCATGGGGTTGTTTTCAGCAAGAGAATCAACGCGACGCTTGATGGTCTCTACGCTCACACCCATCTCCTTAGCCATAGTCTCCTGTCCTGCAAGATCATGCGGAACGAACTCATGGAGCGGCGGATCAAGCAGACGGATATTGACAGGACATCCGTCCATAGCCTCAAGAATACCCTTGAAGTCTGCCTTCTGATAAGGAAGGAGCTTGGCGAGAGCTTTCTCACGTCCTTCTGCGGAATCAGCAAGGATCATCTCACGCATGGCGATAATCTTCTTATCCTCAAAGAACATGTGCTCGGTACGTGTAAGACCGATACCTTTTGCACCAAAGGCACGAGCGACCTCCGCGTCATGTGGCGTGTCTGCATTAGTACGAACCTGCAACTTCGTATATTTGTCACAGAGATCCATCAGTTCCTTAAAGTCACCGCTAAGTTCGGCAGCCTTAGTTGGAACCTCACCTGCATAAACCTGTCCTGTAGTACCATTCAACGAAATATAGTCACCCTCCTTAAATACTTTGCCATCAATCTCAACGGTCTTGGAGTGATAGTCTACATTAAGCGCACCGACACCACTGACGCAGCACTTACCCATACCACGGGCAACAACGGCAGCGTGTGAGGTCATACCGCCACGGGCGGTGAGAATACCTTCTGCGGCAGCCATACCAGCGAGGTCTTCTGGTGAGGTCTCAATACGTACAAGCACTACTTTTTTCTTGCCCTCTTCATGCCAAACCTTGGCATCGTCGGCATGGAACACGATTTGTCCGCATGCGGCACCAGGAGATGCAGGAAGACCCTGTGCGATAACCTTTGCGTTTGCAAGGGCAACCTTGTCGAATACCGGATGGAGAAGCTCATCAAGCTTGTTTGGCTCACAACGCATGATGGCAGTCTTCTCGTCAATCATTCCCTCATGAAGCAGGTCAATGGCGATTTTCACCATGGCTGCGCCAGTACGCTTGCCGTTACGTGTCTGGAGGAACCAAAGTTTTCCTTCCTGAACCGTGAACTCCATGTCCTGCATGTCATGATAATGATTCTCCAGTTTCTCCTGGATGGAGTTCAGCTGAGCGTAAATCTCCGGCATAGCCTCTTCCATAGATGGATATTTTGCGACGCGCTCCTCTTCCGTAATACCGGCGCGCTCTGCCCATCGCTGTGACCCCAGCTTTGTAATCTGCTGCGGAGTGCGGATTCCGGCAACGACGTCCTCACCCTGAGCATTGACAAGATACTCACCGTTGAAAATGTTCTCACCATTGGCAGCATCGCGACTGAAGCAGACACCTGTAGCTGATGTGTCACCCATGTTTCCAAATACCATAGCCATGACGCTGACAGCTGTTCCCCACTCGTCGGGAATACCTTCCATCTTACGGTAAAGAATAGCACGCTCGTTCATCCATGAGCGGAACACCGCACAGATTGCTCCCCAAAGCTGTTCGATAGGATCTGTCGGGAAGTCTTTGCCAGTACGCTCCTTTATTGCGTTCTTGAACAGTTTGACAAGTTTCTTGAGGTCGTCTACAGAAAGGTCTTTGTCGAGCACCACTCCACTTTCCTTCTTTACGCTCTCGATAATCTCCTCAAACGGGTCAATGTCTTCTTTGTTTACAGGCTTCATCTCCAACACCACGTCACCGTACATCTGAACGAAGCGGCGATAGCTGTCGTATACGAAGTGTGGGTTCTGGGTCTTGGCAACCATTCCCTCAGCCACCTCATCATTAAGACCGAGGTTGAGGATGGTGTCCATCATACCAGGCATGGATGCGCGGGCACCGGAACGCACGCTTACCAGCAATGGGTTCTTCGGGTCTCCGAACTTGGAGTCCATCAAATCCTCAATGTGCTTTACGGCTGCCATAACGTCATCGTTCAGGATTTCCATAATCTTCTCCTGCCCTACCTCATAATACTCATTGCAGCAGTCTGTTGTGATAGTGAAACCTGGAGGAACCGGGACACCGATATGGTTCATCTCAGCAAGGTTAGCGCCCTTGCCACCAAGTTCCTCTCGCATCTTTGCATTTCCCTCAGCCTTTCCGTTGCCGAAGGTGTAAACTCTTTTTTGGCTCATAATTTTGATTAGTATATTAAAATTTTCAATTCTCTCAAATGCGTTTTCCGCACAATTCGAACTTTATTGTGCAAAGTTATTAAAATTCTTGGAACCATGCAAATATTTAATTATTTTTTGCTTGCAATTAATATCGATGAGCGTAATGAGCGTAAGATTGTCTTCCCTGAATATAGTTGACTCCCTTTAAAGTTATACACATAAATCTTGCATATAGTACATGTGTCATCTACGAAGGGTAGAGATTACATCTAAGGCGCGCAGATGTGTCGTTTACTCTATAAAATGACGTCAACTGCCCTACACTTAAGAAATAAAAATACATAAAAGATGAAAGATTCTCAGATATTTGCATTATCTTTGCACTATGATTTCCAAAAGCAGGATAAAACTGATACATTCACTTGAGCAGAAGAAGTTCAGGAAAAAAGAAGGACTTTTCGTCGCGGAAGGTCCAAAAATTGTCAGTGACCTGTTATACTCCGGCTTCAAACCAAGATTGCTCGCTGGCTTGCACGACTATCTCAAAAAAAACAGAGCGTACATAGGTAATGACCGCACCACTCTCAACGACATCAACACCGGCGATACAGAGATATATGACATCGACGAGGAGACACTTCACAAGATAAGTTTTCTGCAAACGCCACAACAAATCTTAGGCGTATTTGAGATTCCACCATCCAGTCAGAAAAGACTGACGCCGCCGACAGAGGATTTGTCATTAGTCCTTGACGGTGTCCAAGATCCTGGAAATTTAGGAACAATCATAAGGATTGCAGACTGGTTCGGTATCGATTATGTCTTTTGCTCGCCTGACACAGCCGATGCCTACAATCCAAAAGTGGTACAAGCCACAATGGGAAGCATAGCCCATGTGAGAGTCGTATATACCGATTTAAATGACTTAATCGACCAATTACCGACAGACTTCCCTGTCTACGGAACGTTTCTTGACGGTGACAACATTTATCAGAAAGAACTATCTGGCAACGGACTTATCGTGATGGGAAACGAAGGCAATGGCATATCTCAAGCGTTACGCAAGAAGATTAACAATAAACTACTGATACCCAGTTACAAACAGAATACTGCCGAAAGCTTAAACGTAGCTATAGCAACAGCTATTACATGTGCAGAATTCAGAAGAAGAAGATTATGAGACAAAGACTATTATTCATCGACCGCGACGGCACAATTATAGAAGAGCCTGCCGACGAGCAGATTGACTCATTTGAGAAGCTGACATTTGTCAAAGGGGCAATCACAAACCTGGCATTCATCGCCAAAAACCTGGACTTCAAGCTTATCATGGTAAGCAACCAGGACGGGCTTGGAACCGAAGCTTTCCCTGAGCACACATTTTGGCCTGTACACAACTTTATTTTACAGACATTGGAGGGGGAAGGTGTCATCTTTGACGCACAGCACATTGACCCGCATTTCCCGGAAGACAACCACCCTGACAGGAAACCGGGAACAGGGATGTTGAAGGAATATTTCGACGAAGACAAATACGACCTCGACAACAGCTATGTCATAGGTGACAGGGAAACTGACCGCAAGCTGGCTGAGAATCTTGGTTGCAAGGCACTTATACTCAACGATGAGGGTATGTCATGGGACAAGATCTCTGAGCTGTTGTTCGCCGGAGAGAGACATGCTGAGGTGAGACGGACAACCAAGGAAACCGATATTTTCGTAAGCATCGACCTTGACGGCACTGGCAAGTGCGACATTGCCACAGGGTTAGGATTCTTCGACCACATGCTTGAACAAATAGGCAAACACGGCATGATAGACCTTACGATACATACGAAAGGAGACTTGCATGTTGACGAGCACCACACAATAGAGGACACTGCCATAGCTCTTGGCGAATGTATCGGCATCGCTTTAGGAAATAAGCGTGGCATAGAACGCTATGGCTATACCCTTCCGATGGACGATTGTCTCTGTTCTGTCGCACTTGACTTCGGAGGACGCCCATGGCTGGTTTGGGACGCCGAGTTCCGCCGCGAGAAAATCGGCGAGATGCCGACCGAGATGTTCTTACATTTCTTCAAGAGCTTGTCTGACGCGGCAAAGATGAACCTAAACATCAAGGCTGAGGGTGACAATGAGCATCACAAGATAGAAGGAATATTCAAAGCTCTTGCCCGTAGCCTCAAGATGGCTGTGAGGCGCGACATTTATCACTACGAGTTGCCTTCAACAAAAGGAATGCTATAATTAATATATAGTAGAGAAATAAAACAAAAAGACTGAGTAATAATACAAATAATAATATGAAACCGATTTTCATTGCTGGGCCATGTGTAATCGAATCCGCTGAACTGCTCGACATTGTGGCAAAGGAGCTTGTAAGGATAAACGAAGAGTTAGATGTAGACATAATCTTCAAGGCTTCTTTCGACAAAGCCAACCGCACGTCGATACAATCCTTCCGTGGACCTGGACTGGAGAAGGGACTTCAAATGCTGGCTGACATCAAGGAACGATATGGTCTCAGGATTCTTACCGACATACATGAGAGCTGTCAGGCTGCTCCTGTTGGAGAGATTGTAGACGTCATACAGATCCCCGCTTTCCTTTGCCGCCAAACCGACCTGTTAGTGGCTGCTGCCCGCACTGGTAAAACCGTCAACATAAAAAAAGCACAGTTCCTCAGCGGTAACGACATGAGATACCCTGTAGAGAAAGCGAAAGATGCCGGTGCGAAAGATGTATGGCTTACGGAACGTGGCAACAGTTTTGGATATAACAATTTAGTTGTGGACTTCAGAAATATTGACGACATGCGCCAGTTTGTCCCCACGGTAATCATGGACTGTACACATAGTGTGCAACGCCCTGGAGCCGGCGGAGGAAAAACCAGCGGTGACCGCAAATTCGTTCCGGCAATGGCAATGGCAGCTAAGGCTTTCGGAGCCACTGGATATTTCTTTGAGGTACACCCCACCCCAGACAAAGGTCTGAGTGATGCGGCAAACATGCTGGAATTAAACAAGTTAGAGTCAGTAATTAAAGAATTGTTATCATAAAGGAACATCAATGAAACAAGCAAGACAATACGCCATTCAATGTATTCAAGACGAAGCGCAAGCGGTCTTGGAATTAATACCACAATTGGATGAGAACTTCGACAAAGCCGTGGAACTAATGTATAACTGCCACGGTAAGGTAATTGTAACCGGTGTTGGCAAGAGCGGACATATCGGAGCGAAGATTGCCGCCACGCTCTCGTCAACGGGAACACCGGCATTCTTCATCAATCCCTTAGATGTTTTCCATGGAGACTTAGGCGTTATCACCCAAGATGATGTTGTCTTGGCATTAAGCAATTCCGGACAGACCGACGAGCTGCTTCGTTTCATACCAATGGTTCTACACATGAAAGTGCCTCTCATTGGCATGAGTGGGAACCCGCATTCTCTCCTCGCGAAATACTCTGACGTGCATATCAAAGTAAAAGTTGAGAAAGAAGCCTGCCCTCTCAACCTTGCACCAACAAGCAGCACAACCGCCGCATTGGTAATCGGTGACGCCTTGGCTATTGCGTTGATGCAGGAAAGAAACTTCAAACCTCGTGACTTCGCACAATTCCATCCTGGTGGTGAGTTAGGTAAACGGCTGCTGACAACCGCGGCTGACGTGATGCGGTCTGATGAGCTGCCAGTCATACCAAAGGAAATGCACCTTGGAGAGGCTATCATCCATGTGAGCAAAGGCAAACTCGGTTTAGGAGTATCATTGGAGAATGGACAGGTATGTGGTCTTATCACCGATGGCGACATACGCCGAGCCATGGAGAAGTGGCAGGAGAAATTCTTCGACAAGACCGTCAATGACATTATGACTCTTAATCCTAAGACCGTCTTCCCGTCGACAAAGATTACGGAGATACAACGCATCATGCACCGATACAAGATACATACGGTTCTTGTGGTTGACAAAGATAAGCATTTGCTTGGTATCGTTGACCATTATTCATGTATGATATAATGATATGATTATGATTGGAAGTCACGAAAGGAAACTTAAAACAATAGCCTTCCTTTGCCTCTATCTTATGATAATGGCAGTACGGCCTGCTGATGCACAGACGGCCGATTCCATTATCGTTAACCAGCTCCGAGAAGAAGGCATTACTTTCTCCAACAACAACTCCGTGACATTACTGATGAATGGTCAGGAGAAATTCGATGACCTGTTCAAAGCCATAAAACAAGCAAAGAGTAGTATTCACTTGGAGTACTTTAACTTTCGCAATGACTCCATCGCAAACCTTCTCTTTGACTTACTGACTGAGAAAGCCAAGGAAGGGGTTGAAATCCGTGCGCTTTTTGATGGATTTGGTAATACGTCCAACAACCAGCCTTTGAAAAAAAAGCATATTAAAAAGATACGTGACAATGGCATAGAGATACAAGAATTCAACCCTGTCCGATTCCCATGGATAGATGACATATTCAATCGCGATCACCGCAAAATAGTTATAATAGACGGTCAGATTGCCTACACCGGGGGTATGAACGTTGCTGACTATTACATCAACGGTACAGAGGTCGTAGGCGAATGGCATGACATGCACTGCCGCATTGAAGGCGATGAGGTAAACTCGCTCCAGAGAATATTTTTGAGGATGTGGAACAAGGTCAGCAAGCAGAACGTCAGTGGTGCAAAATACTATCGTGGAAGCGGACAGACAGAGTCTCTTTTCACAGAGTTGAAACCAGACACGACCATAACAGCCGGTAAAAAGATGGTTGGAATAATCAACCGCGAGCCACATAAATCAAACAAAATCATCAGAAAGTTTTATCTTAATGCCATCAACGACGCCAAAGACAGTATAAAAATTATAAACCCATACTTCACTCTAAGCGGTCCACTGAAAAAAGCTTTGAGAAAAGCTGCCAAGAGAGGCGTGAAGGTTGAGATCATGCTATCTGTAAAAAGCGACATACCCTTAACACCTGACTGTGGATTCTATAACGCCCACAAGCTAATGAAACACGGTTGTAAGATATGGCTGTACGAGCCCGGATTCCATCATACAAAGATCATCATGGTAGACGGCAGATTCTGCACGGTAGGTAGTGCGAACCTCAATGCCCGTAGCCTGCGTTTTGACTATGAGGAGAATGCTGTTATCATTGACCAACACACGACACGCGAGCTTGATAATCTTTTCGAGCATGAAAAAAAGGATAGTTTTGTTCTTACAGAAAAGAAATGGAAAGAATGGCGCTCTCCATGGCAACGGTTTAGAGGATGGTTTGCCCATCTCCTGTCAGCATGGCTTTAGGGATTAATGTGTTTATATCTGACTGATATCAACATATCCTTGCATGACGGCATATATTGTCAAGGCTGAGACACTTCTTAGTCCCAACTTGTCCATAATGTTCTTACGGTGAGTGACAACTGTCGTCAAAGCGATATTAAGACGGTCGGCAATCTCCTTGTTAATGAATCCCTGCACTATCAACGACAACACTTCTATCTCCCTGTCCGTCAAGACATTGTTTATTGAAGGCAATGACACTGGTGGGATTTTTCCATTTCGCCCATGCCCTTGATGAACCATCATCAATAAAGACTTCACAAGAGTCTCTTCAGGCACGTTGATACAAAGGCTATGGAATCCACTTAGTTGCGAATTAGGATCTGACGATGTTGTCAAGACAATGGTCTTGCGCCTCAGCTCACTAAAGAAAATGCGGTTTTCCAAGACTATTGAGATAGATACAAAATAGTGGAAATAATGCTGACCGGCATCTTCCATAGCCCGAAATGACTCGTATGAGTTGAATGTTACAATCTGAGCAATAGGCGCCACCATCTGCAACAACTGTTTCAGACCAATTGCAGCCAGGGTATTAGAGTCAATAATAGCCAGCTGCGGTACATCGTGCATTCTGTTATCACTCATCACTTACCTCAAGTAGCTCCTTTATTTCCTTATCTGTTTCTGTCAACTTATTTTTACATAACTTTATAAGATTCTGTGCCACTTTCAGTTGCTCTATCATCTTGTCGATATCAAGTTCTCCTTTTTCCATTTTATCGACAATCTCCTCTAATTGCTGAAGAGCTTTCTCATATTTGAAATTCTTTTCCATCATTCTATTTGCATTATGCTTATTATGACTTCTGATTATATTACAACAGATTTTATACTTCCGTACCCAAGGCGGGTTTCTATCTCATCACCTTTTAGCAAATCTTCAGAACGCCGCACCACCTTACCATTGCACAACGTCAGGCTATATCCTTGTTTTAAGAGTCTCTCAGGATTCAGTATTTTCATGCGTTGCTCCAATAATGACAGGCGATGATTCTCTTGCATCATTCTCCTCTCAACAAGAGGAACCATCTTTCGCTCCACCGCTTCTATATTATAAGCCGCTTCCCGCAAAGAAATCTGTATGTTTGAGCTTAAACGCTGCATTATACGGTCCAGCTTACTAAAATGCCTGTCTTTAACAAGCGAGAATTGTAATGGTACGTTTCTTGCGATTCCATCTAAACGCGTCTTCTCATACTCCATCCTGATCGAGACTACTTTTATCAACCTCTTTTTAGCATCTTCTATCCTACGAAGAGTCACCAAGTTATGATTAATAAGGAATGCGGCGGCGGCAGTAGGTGTCTTAACTCTTGTGTGTGAGATAATATCAAGGATACTTTCATCACGGTCATGACCTATTCCTGTCAGGACTGGTATAGGAAAGTTTGCTACATTCTCAGCCAATATCAATGTGTCAAACCCACTCAAGTCAGCCGTCGCGCCACCACCACGAATAATAACCACGACATCAAAATCATTGATACGGTCATTGATACGGTCAAGTGCCTCTACCACACTTTGCTCCACCTGTTCACCTTGCATTACTGCCTCAAAAAGCTCAGTATGGAAAACCAAGCCATACTCATTTTCCGCAAGTTGATTGCAAAAGTCACCATATCCTGCAGCTGTAGGTGATGAGATGACCGCAATATTCTGGGCGAATGACGGGACAACCAATTCTTTCTGCAAATCAAATACTCCCTCTTCTTTCAGTTGCCTGATAATTTCCATCCGTTTTTTCGCCATGTCACCTAAAGTAAACTCAGGATTTATGTCTGTAACAATCCACGAGAACCCATAGGCTTCATGAAATTGCGGGAATACTTTTAGCAACACACGCATTCCAGCAGACATCTGCTGATGTGTCACGCGCTCAAAATGAGGACGGATAAGCATCCAGGTATTACGCCAGCATTTTGCAGAGGCCCGAGCGACGAGTGGGGATGATACATTTGCATCTGTCTGTATCAACTCCATATAGCAATGTCCCCTACTCTCCCTGAGTTCAGACAGCTCTGCCTCAACCCAATACTCGCGGTTCAGCTCTATCTCTATGACTTCCCGAACAATCGAGTTCAGCTCATATAATGTCAGAATCTTTTCCATTATATATTTCCTCTAATAGTCTGATCGGCTCATTTGTTATTTGTGTATGCTCTCCAGAAATCAGGAATACCATATCCGAATACATTGTCAGGTGTTTTGTAATTATCACCAGAACGACGAACAATATCTATTATCTCTTTTGCTGTCTTCCCAGGGAAAGCCTGCCAAAGACAGGCAACCATACCTGCTATGGTGGGACAAGAGAATGACGTACCGTTTGCTTTGGTCAGCTTACCGGTACCATCCACAACAGCAGTATTACTTCCCATTGCCATAACATCAGGCTTTACTCGTCCGTCGAAAGATGGTCCGATACTACTGAATGCAGTATTTAAGCAGGCCGAATCCACGGCTCCGACGGTTAATATCTCCACAGCATCACCGGGAAAATTAATTTTCTTCCACGTACCACGGCCTGCATTTCCCGCACTATTCACATGTACTATGCCCTTACCACATAGCATTGATGCCGCGCGTGAAATCAATGCCGTGCGCCCATCTTGCTCATAATAACGGTGACTCGTTGACTTGTCATCAAACTCATAATATCCCAATGAACTGGAAATGACATCTGCGCCAACGCTATCGGCAAACTCAGCGGCCGCAACCCAATAGTCTTCCTCTACAAGGCTCTCTGAATGGTCATCCTCGCTTCTTAGAAGCCAGTACGAAGCATCTGGAGCCGTTCCGACCATGACATGTGGGACCTTCATTGCCATACATGAAAGCACTGAAGTCCCATGATCCACCTCCGCAAATGGTTGATGCAATCCAGTTGCCACAAAATCACGGACTCCCAAAATGTTTATATCTTGCATCGATGGTATACGGTCAGCATTCATAAATCCACCATCAATGATTGCGATAACGACACCCTTCCCCGTGAAACCTGCGGCATGAAGGCTGTCACCTTTAAGCATTGATATCTGACGTTGAGCGGCACCATAATACCCTGGCATGACCGTATCTGTCTTCGTCAGAGACTGTACCATGGGACGTAACGATACCTTAGCCGCACGTTCTGTCCACACTTTCTCTACATCACTAACGCATTCCAAGGTGTTAAGTCTCTCCACAATATCTGAATCATTGGAACTGACAACGACTGAATTGTTCCATTTACTTTTGCTCACAACTTTAACACCCGTGTGCTCTATCAGCTTTATGTATTCTTGGGAAACAGGTACATCTGTCTCATCAATAGCCAAGCCTTGCCGTTTTCTACGCTCAATGGACTTTTCAGACAAATATGACTCCGGATGTCTCAACAACTTCCCCACATTTTGCTTGTCAGTCAACTTAACTCTATACAGACAACGCTTTGTTTCTTGTTGAGCATAGCCATTAATTGAAATAAGACAGAAAAAGATAAAAATAAACCTGTACATCACCAACTAAAATATTAATAATGTGCAAAAGTATATCTAAATAATTGAATAACCAAAAAATAATTGTACTTTTGCAATCTAATTATGGATAAAAAACAAGCCACTTTAGAATTAGGGACAAGACCTGTAGGCAAATTACTGGTCCAATATGCCACGCCTGCAATTATTGCCATGACCGCATCAAGCCTATACAATATCATTGACCGTGCTTTCATCGGTCAGATTGTAGGACCTGAGGCGATAGCTGGTCTCGGCATTACATTCCCGTTTATGAATCTCAGTGGAGCATTTGGAGCAGCCGTAGGAGTTGGAGCATCGACATGTATTTCTGTCAGACTCGGACAAAAGGACTATGACAGAGCCGAGCTTTTATTAGGTAATACCGTCACTTTGAACATCATCATCGGATTCCTGTTTATGGTAATATGCCTGATATTCCTCGACCCTATCCTACTTTTCTTCGGTGCGAGTGACGTGACGCTACCATATGCCAGGGAGTTCATGCAAGTAATTCTCTTAGGAAATATGGTGACACACATGTACTTTGGCATGAACGCGGTACTAAGGGCAGCCGGCAAACCCCGCCATGCAATGTATGCCACATTGTTTACCGTATTATGCAATATAATACTTGTCATTGCGTTCGTATGGTGGTTCCGATGGGGCATCCGCGGTGCCGCATTAGCAACGATAACCTCCCAAATCCTTGCCTTATGCTGGCAGATGTTTATCTTTTCCAACAAAAAAGAAATCCTTCACCTCAAACGCGGCATCTATGGCTTAAAGTTCCAGTTGGTTAAGAATATCATCTCCATTGGCATCTCCCCTTTCCTTATGAACGCCACCTCGTGTGTCATAGTGATTTTCATGAACAACCAGTTTGTGCGATATGGAGGCGACATGGCTGTCGGTGCATATTCGATAGCCAACTCAGTTGTTATGGTATTCTTTATGTTTGTTATTGGAATCACCCAAGGTATGCAGCCAATAGTAGGCTATAATTATGGTGCGGAGAAATACGACCGTATGATGCGATGCCTGTGGCTTGCCATCGCTTCCGCAACGACTATCTTACTCATAGGCTGGGGATTGTCAATGCTTTTCCCAAAAGAAATAGCCCGTATATTCACCAAAGACGAGACTCTGTTAGGATTAGCAGCACGTGGCATACGCATAGACATGCTGGTGTTCTTTGTTGTTGGTTCTCAAGCTGTTATCACCAACTTCTTCCAATGCATAGGAAAAGTGAAGATTTCAATATTCCTTTCACTATCTCGCCAACTATTTATGCTTTTGCCACTGGCATATATCTTACCATATTTCTGGCAACTGGACGGAGTATGGTATTCCATGCCAATCAGTGACTTTTTGTCGTCGATAACTACACTTCCCATATTATTCTGGAATATCAGGAATTTCAAAACAAAGGAAAGGAAAGTATGAAGAAAATAATTATCAATATTGGCAGACAACTTGGAAGTGGCGGAAGAATCATCGCCAAAGACCTTGCGGAAGAATTCAATTGCAAGTTTTACGACAAAGAGATTTTGAACCTCGCAGCCAAGGAAAGTGGGTTTTCAGAAAAATTCTTTGAGCAAAACGATGAGAGCAAAGGATTCTTCAGGTCACTTGTACACATGCAGATACCTTATCTCACCAATAATGTATTCTACCATAACGACTTCTCACAAGAAGGATTGTTCAAGTTTCAAAGTGACGCGATAAGGAAAGCCGCAAGTCATGAGTCTTGCGTCTTTGTTGGTCGATGTGCCGACTACATCCTACGTGACTATGACAATGTTATTAATATTTTCATCACCGCCAAACTTGAATGGCGAATGGAACAGGTTATGAGACGCCACTCATGCGACAAGACCACAGCAGAGAAGATTATCAAAAATGAAGAAAGCAGTCGGACTTCATACTATAATTATTACACTGGTAAGCAATGGGGTGACAGTACATCATACGACTTGTGTGTAAGGTCTGATCTTTTAGGTTTGAAAGAAACTGAGAAATATATCGCACTATATATAAGGAAGTATTTTGATATACCTTGAAGTTATATTTTTCGATTAAGACAATAAATCGGTCAATTCAAAAGTTATCATATAATAAATAGTAATTACTAAACAAAATATACAGCAAATATGAAAACAATTGTTATCACAGGTGGCGCAGGTTTCATCGGAAGCCACGTTGTACGTCTTTTTGTAAACAAATATCCTGAATATCATATCATCAATCTCGACAAACTGACATACGCCGGTAACTTAGCTAACCTGAAAGATGTTGAGGACAAGCCAAATTATGAGTTTGTGAAAATGGACATCTGCGACTTTGACGCATTCTATAAGCTAATGCAAGAAAAGAAAGTAGATGGTATAATACACCTTGCCGCTGAGTCACACGTAGACCGCTCCATAAAAGATCCATTTACTTTTGCGAAAACCAATGTAATGGGAACACTATCGCTATTGCAGGCCGCAAAACTTTATTGGGAAAGTCTACCTGAGAAATATGAGAACAAGCGTTTCTACCATATCTCAACTGACGAAGTATATGGTGCCTTGGAACTAACTCACCCAGAAGGAGTACAGCCACCATTCACAACAACGGCATCTTCTTCTAACCATCACCTTGCCTATGGTGACAAATTCTTCCTTGAGAGCACGAAGTATAACCCACACTCACCATACTCTGCGGCCAAAGCATCCAGCGATCACTTTGTTCGAGCTTACCATGACACCTATGGCATGCCGGTCATTGTCACCAACTGCTCAAACAATTATGGACCGTATCAGTTCCCGGAAAAGCTGATACCTTTGTTCATCAACAACATACGAAACCGAAAGCCTTTACCTGTTTACGGAAAAGGAGAGAATGTACGCGACTGGCTTTTCGTCGAGGATCATGCCCGTGCCATTGACCTGATCTTCCATAATGGCAAAATTGCTGAGACTTATAACATCGGAGGGTTTAATGAATGGAAGAATATTGATATAATAAAAGTGGTTATCAATACCGTTGACCGCTTATTAGGACGTAAGGAAGGCGAAGACTTAGACCTCATTACTTTTGTAACAGACCGTGCCGGTCATGACCTGCGTTATGCCATAGACTCCTCAAAGCTCCAACGCGAGCTGGGCTGGGAGCCAAGTCTCCAGTTCGAGGAGGGTATTGAGAAAACTGTCCGTTGGTATCTTGACAACCAAGAATGGCTTGACAATGTCACAAGTGGTGACTATCAGAAGTACTACGACAACATGTATGGCAACAGGGGCTAAGCTATTGTGATTGTCTACGCAAGCAAGTCCTTCATATACAATAAGCAGAATAATAATGGATGATTTAACAAAAGAATTACAATCGTTCCTTGTTCGTCTTCATTACGACCCTGAATGCATATCCCACAAGGTTGAGCATTACCTTGAGCATCTTATGCATTTACTGGCTGTTGATGATGAAATGGCTATCCTCTGCTATTTTGGTATTCTTGGGCATGAGCAAGTCTCGCTTTCTGACCTTGCCTGCGAAAGACATCTGTCACCGGAGACAATGATAGACAATATTGATAAAAACCTCCACAAGCTTGCTATCACACCTGAATGGCAGATGCTAAAACAAGTAATAGAAAAATGAATACAAAAAAATGGGAAATCATTGAGCTTCCGAAAATAGCTGACCCACGAGGTAACTTGACCGTATCGGAACAGATGAAGAACATACCCTTTGACATTACACGTGTATACTGGACCTACGACATCCCCGCAGGAGAGAGCCGTGGCGGACACGCACATAGGACTTGCGAGGAGTTTATCGTTGCTGTCAGCGGCTCATTTGACGTGACTTTAGATAATGGAAAAGAAAAGAAGGTATTCCATCTTAATCATCCATATCAGGGATTATATGTCGGTACTGGAGTGTGGCGCACGTTAGACGATTTCTCAAGCAGCGCCGTATGCTTAGTCCTTGCCTCAGAGCTCTTCGATGAGGAGGAATATATTTACGACTATAATGAATTTAAAGAGTTCGTAAAGGATGTTTGAGATCAGGAGATACAGACCTAATCTTGAGAAGGAATGGAACGCCTACGTTGCCAAGGCACGTAATGCCACATTTCTTTTCAACAGGAGTTATATGGATTATCATTCAGACCGCTTTGAAGATTATTCCATCATGTTCTATAAGAACGGACACCTGCATTCCATTCTTCCTGCCCATATTAAAGAATCTGTCTTATATTCACATTTCGGACTGACATACGGGGGGCTTCTAATGGACATCAATGTAACGGCGGCCGATACTGTACAATTATTCAAAGAGCTGAACGTATATTTAAAGAATGCCGGAATTACAAAAGTGGTATATCGCCCTGTACCGTATATATATCATCAAATACCTGCCGAGGAAGACCTTTACGCAATATTCTGGCACTGCAACGCAAGACTCCTTTACAGGAATATCGGGACAACAATATTCATGCGACAAAATCTCCGTTGGCGAAAAGACCACAGAAGACGACTAAAGAACGCACAGTCGCAAGGTATAAGAGTTGAGAGAGACTCCAGTATTGAGGATTTCTGGAAGGTTCTTGAAGACAATCTTATGAAAAAGTTCTGTGCAAGACCGGTACATACTAAAGAAGAGATGCTATTATTAAAGTCGCGTTTTCCCAATGAGATCATACAATACAACGCATACCTTAATGAACAGATTATTGGAGGTATTACATTTTACATAATGCCTAATGTCATACACGGACAGTACAGCTCAACTAATGACTTAGGAAAGCAATATGGTGCTATGGAAGCCATCTATGAGCAGGTGATGTATCATGACTATACCGACTATACATATCTGGACTTCGGCAGCTCAACAGAAGAGAACGGTAGTATTATCAATGAAGGTCTTATAGCACACAAGGAAGGATATGGCGGGAGAGCTGTCTGCTACGACACATACGAATGGTTAATACCATAGCTGGGATTCCACCAACCGCCTCTCCGCCCACAACCATAACAAATATCAATTTATATGACATTACGAGAGTTTATAAAATATTGGCTACCCTATGGCATTGAGAACAAGTTGCGTCACCAGCGTGACAAAAGACAAGGATTACTGCCATTGGACGGATATCTAGAATACATAGACAGTGGACAATCTACTGAGTTCTCTGATGTCCCATATAAATACCGTTCCATCATTACCGTACACGGATATGGATATAGTGGCTCCGGAGCGGTAATCGACCTGCTAAGGGAGTTCAGTAACGTAAGGACTCTGGCTGGCAACGAACCGCAATTCAACAAATTGAAAGTAGAAGAAGATCTATCTGAGATTGACTTCCCACAAGTGGCTGGAGGCTTATTTGACTTGGAGCATTATATCAATTCCAGAAATATCTTTCTCAACGATGCCGTGATGAACCGTTTCGTCAGGATGATAAGTCATTCCGACATCTATTACAGATTCCCGGAGACAAGACCTGCGGTGTTCAAATTCATGCACCACTTAATAAATTTCACTCTCCCACACTTGAAAGAGAAATACTATAATGGTCCTCAGAGTGAATTGACTGTTAAAGGGTCGGATATATATACCCTGAAGCATTTATCCTTGAAAGAATACAGAAACATTTGCAGGCTGTTTATTCGCGAGCTTTTCAACAGTATTCCGCCTATTGAGGGAAAAGACACATTGGTTCTTGACGGATTCCTTTGTGACTTGGAATACGACAACAAACGGTATCAAGAGTTTGTTCCTGGTATTAAGACGATTGTGGTCTATAGGGATCCGAGAGACATCTATGCCTTTGCCATCGACAAAAAGATAGAATGGATACCTTTGGATGCTGATACTTTTATAGAATGGATAAAGTTGTCAACTGAGCGTTTCGACATACATAGCAGCGACTTTCTGGTTATCAGATTTGAAGATCTGGTAATGCAATATCAACATACCCGTGATACGCTTATCGGCTATTTAGGCTTGGAACCGGGTATGCAATGTAAGAATAAGATGTATTTTGACCCTGCCATTTCAGCTAAGAACATCGGTATCTGGAAGAACAGTAGAGTCAACAAGGGAGATTTCGATAAAATTCATAATAATCTTCCTGAATTATGCTATGATAAATAGCAGTAAAAAGAGTAGACAATGAGCAGTAGTACTGACGAGAAACGAAGTTACAGAAACGGATTGAAATTTACCTCAATCTTCGGAGGGGTGCAATTCGTACAGGTACTTGTCTCACTTATACGATCCAAATTCGTTGCCGTATTGCTTGGACCTGGCGGAATGGGCATTTTCGGGCTACTCTCATCTGCAATACAGTTCATTACGTCTATTTGCAATTTAGGACTCACGCAAACCGGTGTGCGCGACATCTCCATAGCATACGAGGAAGGCGACAATGAGAAATTTAGCCGCACTGTATCTATTTTTCAACGCTTGATAGTATTCTCCGGACTGTTTGGGACTATCCTTTGTCTTTTTCTCTCACCACTATTAAGTCTGTTAAGTTTTGGAAATTATGAATACACCTGGGCTTTTATACTCCTTTCTTGCACACTTCTAATGATACAGATGACAAATGGAAAGGTCGTACTTCTACAAAGCACAAAGAACATGAAACGTATGGCATACGCCAGTCTCTATAGCAGCATATTGGGACTGGTACTTACCATACCACTTTATTACATTTTTGGCACTGACGGTATTGTGCCTGCCATGATCATCACAGCTATCTCTGGTCTTATATTGTACAATTGGATTGCGAGAAATATTAAATACGATAAGATTCCACTGAAGAACAAGGAGGCATTTAAAGAGGGGAATATACTTATAAAGTTGGGATTATTCATAACATTACAGGGGTTTTTCTCCCGACTTGCCACTTACCTTATAAATATCTACATAGGACACGCTGGAAGTATTGACGACGTCGGTCTATACAATTCTGCCCTGTTCATTATTGACGCGGCTGCCGGCATGGTTTATGCCGCCATCAACTCTGAATATTATCCCCGTTTATCCTCATGTTCCAATGATAACAATAAATTCACAAAAACAATAAATCAGCAAATCCATATAGCAATGGTCTTCCTGGGACCAATCCTGGCATTATTCTCACTCTTCTGCGAACTGGCAACAATCATTTTCCTGTCATCTAAGTTCCTTGATGCCACCATGATGATGCGTATAGCTATATTTGGAACCTTCTTCCGCGGTCCTGCCCTATGCTATGCATATACTTTTCTCTCAAAGGGAGATACAAAAGCATACTGGCTGAATGAATTAGCCACAATGGTTGTGAGACTTTCCCTCCATATTATCGGCTACAAATTGTGGGGAGTAACAGGTCTTGGAATCGCATATATGGCTACTTATGTTTTCTACTTCCTACAATCGGCCATTGTATGCAGGATTCTATACAAGTACCATTTCGATTTTGAGCTGTTGCGCGTAATGATCCCACAATTACTAATCGGATGTTGTATTTTCGTAATATCAGAATATAGCGGTTATATTTTCAAATACACTGTTGGCATACTATTAGTAACACTTAGTGTCTTGTTGGTTTTCAAGGCTATGCGCGAGAAACTATCGAAAAGGATATAAGGAAACATATTGTTATATCCTTTTCGATGTGAATCTGCTATAAACGATTACCTTCCTTTGGGAAAATAACCGTAGGGGTAAATGTCTTTGCCTCCTCGAAATCCATAAGTGCGTATGAGATAACAATAACTACATCACCTGGGATGACCTTACGCGCCGCAGCACCATTAAGGCACAGACAGCCACTGCCTCTCTCGCCCTTGATAACATAGGTCTCAAAGCGTTCACCATTGTTATTGTTAAGTACCTGAACCTTCTCTCCCTCAATGAGATTGGCTGCTTCCATCAAGTCTTCATCAATAGTAATACTACCCATATAATGAAGATTTGCCTCAGTTACAGTAACACAATGCAACTTGCTCTTTAAAACTTCTATCATCATATTTCTATCCTTTATACTTTATATGGTCTATAAGCCGAATCGGTGTCTTACCGCAATATACCGTGATACAACCAACTACGTATGGACTGTCATCCCACGTCGACACGGGCTGTAACGTATTGCCGTCAACAATCTCAAAGTATTCCACATCCAGACCATCGACTGAGTTTATGTCTTTAACGACTCGGTCATGGGTTTCTTGAACGGTATGCCCCTTAGCATACAACACACTGTCACTTAAAGCTTTATATATCGCTGGAGCTATAGCACGCTCGTCTTTCGACAAAAGAGTATTACGACTACTCTTTGCCAGTCCATCCGCATCCCTGACAATAGGACACTCTACTATCTGGATGTCAGCACCCATATAGCCCACAAGCTGTTTGATAACGGCAATTTGCTGCCAATCTTTTTCACCAAAATACGCGCGAGTAGGTCTTACGATATAAAACAAACGGCTCACAACCTGACATACCCCATTGAAATGACCAGGACGCTTCGCTCCTTCCATAACCGTTGACACTGGAGGGAACTCAAACTTACGGTTGTCCGGCACAGGATACATCTCATCTACCGAAGGAGCAAACACATAGTCCGCTCCTACTTTCTCAAGCAAGGCACAGTCAGCATCCAGCGTACGGGGATAGCGTGCGAGGTCGTCTGAGTCATTAAATTGCGTGGGATTAAGAAACACCGACACAACAGTAACACTATTATCTTTTACACTGCGCTCTACAAGTGAGGCATGACCTTCATGAAGAGCCCCCATTGTTGGAACCAGACCAATGCTCTTACCTTCCTTTCTTAAAGGAAAAAGCTCATTCTGGAGATCAACAATACGATTGAATATTTTCATATACTATATATTTTCGGGCTGCAAAGTAACAACTTTTTTATTAAAAAGACAAGAATAACATTAAAAATATGACAAATTGGTGTTTTTTTTAGGCAAAATCAAGTGTAGAGATGATTGATTTTCAAGTTTTTTTCGTACCTTTGCATGTTGTTTACAGGCGTTGATCGCACAACATAACACTAATTAAAAAGAGAATGGGAAAGAAAGTATTATTTATCAATCAGGAAATTATTCCTTATGTTCCAGATTCAGAAATGTCTTTAATGGGAAGTCTGATTCCACAAAAAATGCAGGAAACAGGCTTTGAGATTCGTACTTTCATGCCAAAGTGGGGAACCATCAACGAACGCCGCGGACAACTGCATGAGGTAATACGTCTCTCTGGTATGAACCTGATTATTGATGATACCGACCATCCTTTGATTATCAAAGTGGCATCAATCCCACAGTCACGAATTCAGGTATATTTCATTGACAATGAGGATTATTTCCAAAAACGCAAGACAACCGTTGACGAGTTAGGTGACGAATATCCCGACAATGGTGAGCGGGCAATATTCTTCGCCAGAGGTGTTCTTGAGACCGTGAAGAAACTACGTTGGACCCCAGACATAATCCATTGTCAGGGATGGATGAGTGCTGTTATACCATTCTATGTTAAGACCGCATATCACGACGAGCCTCAATTTGCGAACACAAAAGTGATTACATCATTGTTCTGCGAACAACCTAAAGGTGATTTTGGCACAAAGTTTAAACAATGTATTGAGTTTCGTGAAGGAAAGATCGAGCTCTTGAGCAAATACAAGGAGAACTTTGATTATATCGAACTCGGAAAATTCGCAATAGACTATTCCGATGCCATAATAGAGACAAGCAAGAAGGTCAATACAGACTTGATAAATTACTCCAAAGAAATTAAAAAGCCTATATTGAAACACCCGTCAAAGGATAAGATTACTGAAAAATATACAGATTTCTACAATCGTATTTTAGAAGGATAACTAACGTATGAGAATAAAATTATTCGCTGCAGGACTGGCATTTCTTACAATTGCTTTTGCCTCATGTGATGAGTCAACCGACACTATCGGTTCTTCCTTAATAAGCAATGTTGACAATCTGGATGTATCTACCGACACATTCAATGTTACAAGCAAGACCATAATTGCCGACTCCGTTCTCTCAAGAAGTATTATTGGATATCTTGGCAGAGTCATGGATCCGGAAACGGGAGACATAATTACCGGCGATGTGATGGTACAGCTTCATGCTATGGAGAACTATAGCATCATATCAGAAGACAGTATTATCAGCAGATTAGACGGAAAGGTCATTGCTGACTCCTGCAAACTGTCTATCATCTACAATAGTTTTTACGGAGACTCGCTCAGCCAAATGAAACTGAACGTTTACGAGATGGCTAAACCTTTCGAGGAAGGCACAGAGTTCTATTCCAACTATGACC
Organism: uncultured Prevotella sp.; assembly: GCA_905236455.1. GTDB lineage: Bacteria > Bacteroidota > Bacteroidia > Bacteroidales > Bacteroidaceae > Prevotella. Next base: position 62,503 of record CAJOPT010000096.1, read on the forward strand.
CTGTTAAAGAGGGATATATTCGTGTCGGAGAAGGAGCCGTCAACCAAAGCCGCTCATATACACTTGCCGACAACAACTATACGATAGCTGAAAGGTCTGCGTCAAGTTATCAGCCAAAAATAACCATTAACCTGAACGACCCGTATACCGACCTTCAAGGAAACACATACAATAACTACGGCACATATTTATTGAGGCAATATTTTTCTAATCCCTCAAACTTCAAAAACCAGTATCTTTTCACACATCAGGTTATTCCGGGATTTTACTTTAAGATGACTGGCGGGTTAGGGTCAATGGCTCAAATAACAACAGCACAACTCTCCCTATGGTTCCGAGTAGAGAAAAATGACTCCATACTTAAATATGTCACGTCGTTCACCGGTACGGAAGAGGTGCTTCAGACTACCAACTTTACTAACGACAAGGCTCTTCTTAAACAGATGGCAGAGGACAACAGCTGCACGTATTTAAAGACACCTGCCGGACTGTTTACAGAAGTGACACTACCTGTAGACGAGATAATGTCCGGGCACCAGAACGACTCCGTGAATTCTGCCAGGATAGAGATTCCACGCGTCAACAATACATACAGCACTAACTATTCCTTTGATATCCCTCCCACAATACTTATGATACCGAAGGATAGCCTGCACTCATTCTTTGCCCAAAGTAAGATTGCCGATTACAGGACTTCTTTCCTCGCATCTTATTCGAGCAGTACAAATAAATACGTGTTCTATAATATCTCAGGACTCATCAACAAGATGTATAAATCAAAGCAAAACGGTGGTGAGAACTGGAACAAGGCGGTATTGATACCTGTATCTACAGAATATTCAACAACCTCAAGCAACAGTAGTGTATTGTCAAAAGTAACACACGACATGTCACTGACAAGCACCAAACTTGTAGGAGGCAGTTTAAATCCTGATAAGCTTAAAATAAGTATTGTATACGGTAAGTTCAATGGCAGATAACTATTTAGAACGCCACTTTGAAGAATATGAAAGGCGGAAACAGATTTGGCTTCGAAAGAAAAAGAACATGTCTTCAATAAAAAACATGTCTTCAATAAGGTCACACAATATTGAGAAGCCTGAAGACGAGGCTTTATAAAGAATGCTATGCCAAAGAGAAACACGTTATTTCATTTTTTGGCACAGCATTTGCATATATGTAACTAATTGCATATTAGTAGAAAGATTAAAAGTAAAATTTATAGGAGGATGACATTAATGAGCCATTTTTCACCCAAAGTATCAGAAATACTCTCATTCAGTAAAGAAGAAGCTGAAAGGCTGGCAAGCACATCTGTAGGCCCGGAGCATCTCTTATTGGGTATACTTAGAGAAAAGAGTGGTCCTGTGAAAGAAATGATGGACACCATGAACGTTAACGTGGAGTCTATTAAATATGAGCTGGAACAAAGAATACGCCAACAAGACAACGGCAGACTGATATTCTCTTCTGACTTGCTGTTGAACGAGAAAGCCAACAATATTCTCAGGTTGGCAGTCTTAGAGGCACGGTTGCAAAAAATGCCTATGGTGGAGATACAACACCTTTTGCTGGCAATATTGCATGACAATGTAAACAACGGTGCCAAAGATGTTCTTGAGAAAAATGACTTGACATACGATACCGTATCTGGTGTCTTGCTGCCAAAAGCAAATGCCACAAACGGTATAGGTATGACTGATGAGGAGGATGAGGAAGAGAGCTCTATGGTTAATTCACAGCAACAAAGCCAATCCACATCCTCAAAGACTCGTACCAAGACGAAATCAAAGACTCCTGTTCTTGATAATTTCAGCAAAGACCTCACCCTGGCTGCCACCGAGGGTAAGCTTGACCCTGTTGTAGGACGTGAGAAAGAAATCATGAGGGTGTGTGAGATCCTTGGCAGGCGCAAGAAAAACAACCCGATTCTTATCGGTGAGCCTGGCGTCGGAAAGAGTGCCATAGTAGAAGGATTGGCACAGATGATTGTGAGACATCATACGTCACCGGTGTTATTCAATAAAAGAGTGGTGAACCTTGATATGACAGCTGTTGTAGCAGGCACAAAATACCGTGGTCAGTTTGAGGAGCGTATACGTGCGCTCATCAACGAGCTTGAGAATAATCCCGATATAATAGTCTTCATGGATGAGATTCATACCATTATCGGGGCCGGCTCCACTCCTGGTTCCATGGATGCTGCCAATATCCTTAAACCGGCACTGGCTCGCGGTACCATACAATGCATTGGTGCAACGACGTTAAGTGAATACCGCAACTCCATTGAGAAAGACGGAGCTCTGGAACGCCGCTTCCAGAAAGTCCTGGTTGAGCCGTCTTCACAGGAGGAGACATTACAGATTCTTACAAATATCAAGGAACGGTATGAAGACCACCATCATGTCACATATACTGACGAGGCTCTGCTTGCCTGTGTCAAATTGACAGAGAGATACGTAAACGACCGTTTCTTCCCAGACAAAGCTATTGATGCCATGGACGAGGTTGGCTCACGAATGCACCTGCTCCATGCTGAGGTTCCAAAAGAGATTATTGAAAAGGAAAAGGAACTGGAATCTGTCAAGCAGAAGAAGAATGACGCGGTAAGCAATCAGAACTTTGAGCTTGCGGCAAGTTACCGTGACCGTCAGGCATCCCTTGAGAAGGAAATCAAGGAGATGAATGAAAAATGGACGAACTGCAACAGCAATGACCGTCAGGTTATCACCGAGGAGCATGTCGCAGAGGTCGTCTCCATGATGACCGGTGTGCCCGTACAACGCATGAACCAGTCTGAGGGTATCCGCTTAAAAGGTATGTCTGAAAACCTAAAGCGGGAGGTAATAGCACAAGACAAGGCGATAGAAAAGATGGTTAAGGCCATTCAGCGAAACCGCATCGGACTAAAGGATCCCAACCACCCCATCGGCGCATTCATGTTCCTTGGTCCTACCGGTGTAGGCAAGACCTATCTTGCAAAGAAATTAGCAGAGTTCATGTTCGGCTCTCAAGATGCATTGATACGTGTCGACATGAGTGAATACACTGAGAACTTCAATGTGTCAAGGCTGATTGGAGCGCCTCCGGGATATGTAGGATATGAAGAGGGCGGACAACTCACAGAGAAGGTTCGCCGCCACCCCTACTCCATCGTACTGCTGGATGAGATAGAAAAGGCACATGGCAACGTCTTCAACCTCTTATTACAGGTATTAGACGAAGGAAGACTGACCGATGGCAACGGAAGACTCATTGACTTCAGGAATACTGTCGTCATCATGACATCAAATGCAGGCACACGACAGCTGAAAGAGTTCGGACATGGTGTCGGCTTCAACGCCGGGCGCTTCAACGCATTCTCACATGACGAGAAGGATAAAGAATATGCGCGGTCAATCATACAAAAAAGCCTCTCAAAGCAGTTCTCACCGGAGTTCCTCAACCGCCTTGATGAGATTATCACATTCGACCAACTGGACCTCAATGCCATTAAGAGCATTATTGACATTGAGCTGCGGGGATTAGAGTCCAGAATCAGCCAGTTGGGATATAAGATAGAGCTCTCTGACGCAGCTAAAGAGTTCGTCGCCACAAAGGGATATGACGTGCAGTTTGGCGCACGACCATTGAAAAGGGCTATCCAAACATACATCGAAGATGGTGTCTCTGAGATGATTCTTAATGAAGAGATCTCACAAGGCTCTACAATATATATAGACAAAGAAGCTGAAAAAGAGAGTCTGACATTTAACGCAAAAGCATAATGGCGGCAAAGCATTGATGCAGACACGGAAAGCATTGATGTAGACACGGTAAAGCATTGATGTAGATTTCCGATAGCTATGCTCTAATAAAAAAGTTGTTACAAGATTTCAGAAAGTTGTTACAAGTTTTCAGGAAGTTGTAACAACTTTCATTCAGAAGCTATGCTTTCTGCCAACAAAGCTATGTCGCTCTCGCCACAGAGCGGCATCTCAATGTTTGATAATGCGTACTAAATAAGCTATCTGCTAAAAACTAATTTCTAAAAAAAGTATTTTTGCGTCACGCGTCACACTTCCGTGATGACATTACTATTGATAAACACCTGACTACAAGGCACTTAGAAAGCGACTCATATTACACTATTACCCACAAAACTGCGTCTGAGATTGTCATTGCGTCGCATTTGCGACACACATGTGACGCAAATGCGATGGAAAAGCAATAAAAATTATGCAATATTACAGGCTAAAAGCCACAACAACTGCAACAGAATCCCTGTAAACAGGGCTTTCAGGCATAAAAAACAGACAAGTAGGTCTGTGACACAAATGTGACGGAAAGCTCATTTCACCTCTTTGATTTGTCTGTAAGCACATGGTCTTGCATAAGAATGCCAACTTAAAACAGGCTTATTATCAACGGCTTCCGTCTACTCTACCGTCACAAATCTCTTGAAAAAAGCGTGACGCGTGACGCAAAAATACTTTTTTTAGAAATTAGTTTTTAGCAAACGCTACATTTTCCGTTTCCGTAACATATTGGACACTTTCTTTTTTGTGGCGTATAACTATTGAAACATCAGCCGTAAGGCTGCCGTAAAGAAAATAAGGAATGCCTGTGATAGCAAATATGAGATCATCAAGTACCCATGATGACGTCCAGTAATGGTAAAGCGTACTTTGGAACTTTATCTTAAGAGGCATGGATTACGACCTTGACGCGGCTGATGCGACGCTCCTCTATACCTACTATCTCAAATGAATAGTTTTTATAGTCAATCTTCTCATGCATACTGAGGAAGTCACCCTTGATCTCCAACAATAAGCCGGCAAGCGTGTCTGCCTCACCCTCTACCTCGGCAAACTCATCATCGTCGATATTTAATATACGGCAGAAATCAGTCATGAGAGTCTTGCCCTCAAAAATATATGTATTGTAGTTCAGTTTTGAATATGTTCTCTCCTCCTCGTCATACTCATCATTAATCTCACCCACAATCTCCTCAAGAATATCCTCAAGAGTAACCAAACCGCTTGTGCCTCCAAACTCATCTACCACAATAGCAATATGAACTTTGTTCTCTTGAAACTCACGAAGAAGGTCATCAATCTTCTTTGTCTCTGGAACAAAGTAAGGAGGGCGTATAAGACTCTGCCAACGGAAGCTGGACGGTTTGGAGATATGAGGCAGAAGATCCTTTATATACAACACCCCTCTGATGTTGTCATCATTATCTTGATATACAGGTATGCGTGAATAATTGTTTTCCACGATACACTGTAATACCTCATTAAAAGGACAACTGATATCCAAAGCCACAATATCCTTACGCGGAGTCATCACCTCTTTTGCCGTCTCGTCACCAAAGCGGATAATACCTTGAAGCATACTCTGCTCATCCTTTATCTCTTCCTTGTCCGTAAGCTCCAATGCCTGTTCCAGATCATCAACACTCAATTGCCGATTCTCCCTTTGCACCACTTTCTCCGCAATGTTTCCACTGCTCAAAAGGATATTCTCCAAAGGCCAGAACAATCTTCTAAGGAACATTATACCCCCCGACGTCCTTCTGCAGAATTGCAATGGATTCTGCCTACTAAGGACCTTTGGCATGATTTCCCCGAAAAGCAATAAAAGGAAAGTAAGGATAACCGTTATAAAGAGGAATTCCACCCATCCTACCTTAAACTTTATCAGTGAGTGAAATATAAAGTTACATAACATTATGATTGTCACATTCACAAAGTTATTTGTAATCAATATGGTTGCCAATGTCCGCTCACTGCTGTCCCTAAGGATTTCAATACGCTTGTCTGCCATGTTCCTGTCAGGCTCAAGCTCATTGACATCATTAGGAGTAAGACTGAAAAAAGCTATCTCTGACCCACTTGCGAACCCAGAGACAAACAAGAGGACAACAGCAAGGACAATTGCAATAACTACTCCTAAGGTAAGTGGTTGAAACGCCACCAGTGAAGACACGTCAGGTAATTGTTCCATCAGAATGGCATATCAGTTTGATTATTCACAGGTGGCTCTGATGCCATATTCGCAGGTTGTGGTGTCGGCTCAGCTTTTTTAGGAGACAACAACTCCATATTGTCAGCATATATCTCGGTTACATAACGGCGCATACCTTTATTATCATCATAGGTACGATATCTGATCCGTCCTTCGATATACAATTTATCCCCCTTATGAACATATTTGTCAACTATCTTGGCAAGCGAGCGAAAGAAAACCACAGTATGCCAATCAGTATGCTCTGGCACCTGAGTACCATTAGGAAGAGTATATCCACGCTCTGTCGTAGCCAAACTCACTTGAGCTACAGCCTGGTCCTGATCATAATACCTTACATCAGGCTCCCTTCCCACATTTCCGATAAGCATGACCTTGTTCATAACCTACTTCCACATACCTAAATATTTGAACTTGAAATTCTTTCCCTTAGAAGAGGGGAACTGGCTGCGGGAATCTACCCTACCTCTGAGATGGTCAACAATCCTATTGTAACAATCCTGACCTGAGCGGGCCTTACAACGTGCCACAAAATGAGTGTCGCGATATTCGTATTTGCCAGTTGCCGGTATTAACACAACACGCTTGAAATCGAGCGCTCCCTCATACCACCCCGGCTGCTCTTCCGTAAGGCGCAAGACTACCGGATTATTATCAATACGCATAGATGGCTCAGCAGAAGGTGTGCGCAATGCTTTCTTTTGCTTGAAATCCATCATTGTGGCAGCTTCTGTCTTAATAATAATAAAGTATACTCTTGTACGAACTTTATAGCGTTTCGGGTAAAAGACATCACTGGCAACATAATCCCGAATATCCGCCTCCATCTCCGCATTCATCCCAATTTCTGGAATAGAACTAAGAAAATCCAATGCGTCATCGACATTATGAACTAATGTCTCATTATCAAAATATCTTAAATATAAATTCATTTAAATAATATGTTTCTCTAAAAAAAGAGCGGAAAACGGGACTCGGACCCGCGACCCCAACCTTGGCAAGGTTGTGCTCTACCAACTGAGCTATTTCCGCAATTTATTCCTTGCCAAGGTTGAAACCTTTTTTCTTTGGGCAAGGT
>CAJOPT010000097.1 GCA_905236455.1 uncultured Prevotella sp.
ATGAAAACAATTTGTTTATATTTCGAGATACATCAGATTATTCATCTGAAGCGCTACCGTTTCTTTGATATCGGTACCGACCATTATTATTATGATGACTATGAGAATGAGCGTAGCATCAGTGACATTGCCGAGCGGTCTTATATGCCGGCACTCAACACGCTCCATGAAATGATTAAGGAGAATGGCAAATACTTCAAGGTCGCATTCTCTTTGTCAGGTGTTGGTATTGAGCAGCTGGAGATGCATGCTCCGCAGGTGCTTGAGAAACTGCAGGAGCTCAATGACACAGGGTGTGTGGAATTCCTTGCAGAGCCATATTCTCATGGATTGTCTTCACTGGTGAATGAAGAAAGCTTCGCTGCGGATGTGAAGAAACAGTGCCAGAAGATGAAGGAGTATTTTGGCAAAGAGCCGACTGTTCTCCGCAACTCATCACTGATATATAGTGATGATATCGGTCTTCAGGCTGCGCAGATGGGCTTCAAAGGTATGCTCACCGAGGGTGCTAAGCACGTACTGGGATGGAAGTCTCCACATTATGTCTATCACTGTGCCCTCGCTCCTCAGTTGAAACTTCTGTTGCGTGACGTGAAGCTGAGCGATGACATTTCCCTGCGCTTCAACAATAGCGATTGGGAAGGCTATCCGCTATTTGCAGATACGTATGTCAACGAGATTGCAAATCTGCCAGAGGAAAGTCAGATTATCAATATCTTTATGGAGCTCTCAGCACTTGGTATAGCACAGCCGCTGTCAAGTAATATTCTGGACTTCCTCCGTGCCATTCCAGCATGTGCAAAGGCAAAAGGTATCACCTTCTCTACACCAACAGAGATTTGCATGAAGATGAAGAGTGTCGATGCTCTCAATGTTCCTGATACGTTAAGCTGGGTTGATGAGGAGCGTGATGTGAGCTGCTGGCTTGGCAATCCTATGCAGCGCGAGGCGTTCAATAAGCTTTATTCAATAGCTGACCGTGTGCGTATCGCCGATGATCCACGTATCAATCAGGATTGGGACTATCTGCAGGCAAGTAATAACTTCCGTTTTATGACGACGAAGCCAAGCAATGTAGGTCTCGACCGTGGAATCTATACCAGTCCATTTGATGCCTTCACCAACTATATGAATATTCTTGGTGACTTCATGAGCCGTGTGAATAGTCTTTATCCAGAAGAGATTGACAATGAGGAGCTGGATTCACTGCTTACAACTATCCGTAACCAGGGTGACGAGATAGAGATGAAGGAGAAGGAGATTCTCCGTTTGCAGACGAAGATTGAGAAGATGGAAGCTGAGAGTGACAAGCTTCGCGCTAAGCTCGAAGGCGGTGCGAAGGTTGCAAAGAAACCGGCTGCCAAGAAAGCTGCGACAAAGAAGAAGGCGGAGAAAGAATAATCTCTGTGTCATAACATTTAAAAGGTCATCAGATGTCGTCTTGATTCTGATGACCTTTTTCTATGTCAGACATTTTTTCTCAATTAATATCTTATCTCAATTATTTTATGTACCTTTGCACCGTAAAAGATAATGGTTATGATAACTCGTGATAGTCAGGCAGACAAATACGTCCACTATGTAGTGAGAGAACAGTCACCTTTGTTGGAGTGGCTGCTTGCCAACCTTAAGCAGAGCAAGTCGAAGACGAAGGCTACTTTACAGGGAAGAGGTATAAAGGTAAATGGGAAGACTGTAACGCAGTTCGACTTCATGCTTACCCCTGGGATGAAAGTATCTGTAAGCAAATCGAAGAAGAATGATCAGCTTAAGAGCCGCTATGTGAAGCTTATCTACGAGGATCAGTATCTGGTGGTAATAGAGAAGAACATAGGTATACTCTCTATGGCTGCCGGGCACAAATCATTGAATGTTAAGGCAGTCTTGGATGACTATTTCCATAAAACCCGTAAAAAGTGCCATGCTCATGTCGTACATCGGCTTGACCGTGACACCTCCGGGCTGCTGATTTACGCTAAGGACATGCAGACCGAACAGATACTGGAGCATGAATGGCATGAGTTGGTGTATGACCGCCGGTATATCGCTGTCGTCAGCGGTGAGATGGAGAAAGATGAGGGAACCATTGCCAGTTGGCTTAAGGACAATAAGGCATTCATAACATATTCGTCTCCAGTGGACAATGGGGGCAAGTATGCTGTGACACATTTCAGTACCCTTGCCCGTACCACAGAGCATTCATTGGTAGAGTTTCGGTTGGAGACAGGACGTAAGAACCAGATTCGCGTACATTCGTCAGACATAGGTCATCCCGTTTGTGGTGATGTAAAGTATGGCAATGGTGATGATCCTCTCCATCGTTTGTGCCTCCATGCCTATCTGCTTTGTTTCACACATCCTGTAACACATGAGCGCATGGAGTTTGAGAGTCCTCTTCCAGCCTCATTCCGTAAGTTGTTTAAATGATAAGATAATTCAGGAAATGGAGTTTGAGTATTACATTGGTCTATTGGCAGCCCTTGTCATTGGTATCATCCTGATTAAGAAAATCACAGGATGTATCTTTCGTATAGTCACAACAGTCATAATGTTGGCTATCTTAGGGTACATCCTATATAAGTTAGGACTTCTGCCGCTATAGCAGATTTGTTGTTTGTGACTTCTTGATTTATTTTCCGACGCTATTTTCCTCTTGGTATAGTTGTGTGAAAATAGGCTTAAGCTTTTTCGGTGTGGCAATCAACTCACGTATCTTATTTAAGTCATTTGCGTTCGGTGAGTTAGGAATCCATAGCCTTATATAGCCATGGCTGGAGTATTTGTTCTCCATGTGTTCCATGAACCGTTCCCAGTGTTCTTCCATGCTTTTCTCAGGATAGTGGCTCAGTCCAAATTGTATGGTGCGGCGGAAAACAGTTTCCGGGTTAAGGTCACGGTCTGCCTCCGCAACAATCTTTCCGTAAATACTGCGAGGCGCATGGCTGGCTGACGCGCGGTGATCCTCAACAGCCTCCTTCATAATCTTTATCTGTTCAGGCGTAAACCACTTCTTCAATCTGGCATCAGCTTGAAGAATCTTCCCACTTGTAATATGGTGTATAGCCCTGTGTCCCTCCAGACCAAGGTCATGGTATGCGGCAATCGCATATACCATGTTCATGTTGGCACCCAATCTCTTTCCGAGGACGATGGAGCGTTTTATTACGCTGTTGGCGTGTGAAAGGTTATGAGCTTTGTCAAATTCATTGTACCTTGGGAGTATCTGTGTCTCGATAAACTCCATCAGGTCAAGGCTTACGCTTGCGTCTATATGCATTCTATAAATATGTATATTATTATTTATGCGAGTCGTTCAAGAAGTGACAGAGTTACTTTCCAGATGTCATGAATGGTCTTTATCTCCACACGCTCAAGGGTAGAGTGTGGCTCTACGATACGCGGACCGATACTTGCGATTTCTATGCCCGGATATTTCATTACAAAGTAGCCAGCCTCAAGGACAAAGTGCATTGCGACCTTACGGGGACGCCATCCGAGAACATCTTGGAACGTGTCGGAGGTAAGGTTGATAAAGTCGGAGTCTTGGTTCTCCTGCCATGCAGGAGCCGACATAATCAGTTCTGTCTTTGCACCAGCGGCTTCAAACACTTTTCTTATGTCTTTTGCCAGATTGTCCATATCTTTATCTATGAAACTACGGGTGTGGGTTGATATGCAGATATTGTCTTCCTCAATGGTGATACGTCCGACATTATTTGAGGTCTCTACTGTGTCAGCCATACTGTCACTCATCTTTACCACACCTTGCGGGATTTGTTCCAAGGCACGCATCAATGCGTCAAAAGCCTTGTTGTCAATGACTTTCTCCGGTTTCTCAACTTTCTCTATGTGACAATGTATATCGGGATCGTTCTCACCGTATTCCTGCATAATCCACTCGTTGAGACTTTCTTCCTGAGATTTTACGAACTCAGACGCTTCTCCAGAAGGAATGCCAATGACAAAGTCTGCTGACGCGGCGATGCTGGCATTGGCTTCGCCTACGCGCAGGGAAGCAACATCAAAGTCGTACTCATTGTATATCGCTGCTAAGACAGCCCATGTGAGGATTGTCGCGCTGGCTCGTCCTTTGTTGATGTCAACACCGGAATGTCCACCTTTGCCTCCAGAGATGGTTATACGATACCAGCGTCGCTTTCCTCCTGGTGCCGATATCCATTTTACAGGTATACGGTGATATTGCAGGCATGCTCCTGCCGCGCCAGTGGTGATAGTGTCATAATCTTCTGAGTCGAGGTTGATAACTTTCCTTCCACGTATAAAGTTTTCTGAGAGGTTAGCAGCTCCCGACATACCATCTTCCTCGTTAGTGGTTGTCATTACTTCCAATGGACCATGTACTATAGTGTCGTCGGCGAGAATAGCCAAAGCCATGGACAGACCAATACCGTTATCTGCTCCCAATGATGTGCCACGGGCTTTCAACCATCCATTCTCCTCATACGCCTCGATAGGAGTTTTCAAAGGGTCCTTCATTCCAACACATACCATGTCCATATGGTTAAGCAACACTATAGGTTCAGCCTTCTCATGACCAGGCGTCGCAGGTTTTCGTATTACTACGCAGTTATGTGAGTCACGCTCATATTCAAGGTTTAGCTCTCTGGCATAGTCACATAGGAAATCAGCTACCCGTTCCTCATGATGTGACGGGCGTGGTATATTGTTCAATTGCTTGAATATTTGGAATACTTTATCTGCTGTTGTCTTCATGGTTTTCATCTTTTTGTTTTCTGCAAAGTTAATCAAATGAAGTGCAATGAGCAAATCTTTTGCGGAAAAAGTGATGAGGTAAGCAAAAATAACCGTATCTTTGTCGACTGAAATCAATTTAGAAAGAGATATGGAAATAAAGTGTAATAGTCTGAAGGCATGGATCTTGGCGGCAAGACCGAAGACGCTCACTGGTGCGGCAGTACCGGTGATGATGGGGTTGTCGCTGGCATGGTCATATTTTCATCAAGCTGACACAGGCGCTATAGAATCGTATGGCAGAGACAGCATGAACATTATCCCGGCGGTATTGTGTGTGTTGTTTGCCTTCATAATGCAGATTGACGCCAATTTCATCAATGACTATTTCGACTGGCGGAAGGGTTCTGATGACGAGCTTAGGTTGGGACCACGTCGCGCTTGTGCTCAGGGGTGGGTGACGGCTAAAGCGATGGTGTGGGCTATAGCTGTTACAACCTTGTCGGCTATTGTCGTAGGATTACCGTTAGTTTGTTATGGTGGTCTGAACATGCTTTGGGTTGGCGTGTCGTGTGTGTTGTTCTGTTTCCTTTATACTCTATTAATGTCATATATAGGGTTAGGTGACATATTGGTACTTGTGTTTTTTGGTATAGTGCCAGTATGTGTCACTTTCTATCTTCAGACGGGAACAGTGACAAAAGAAGTCTTCTTGTCATCACTGGCTTGCGGCATGGTTATTGATACCTTGCTTGTCGTCAACAACTATCGCGACCGTGACAATGACAAAAGGGTCGGAAAGCGCACACTTGTTGTCTTGATAGGTGCGCGTGCCACAGAGATATTATATTTCTCGTTGGGACTGTTTGCGTTTCACATGGGGCTTACCTTCTTTTTCAAAGGTGATTATTTCACGTTCTTTCTTCCCACTATATATCTTAGCATGCATGCTCATACTTACCGCAAGATGAAACGCATCAAACATGGAAAAGCCCTCAACTTGATATTGGGCGAGAATGCCCGCAACATGTTCATCTACGGATTGCTCTTCTGTGCAGGTGTGATACTTGATGTGCTGATTTGATTTAAACAATAGGCAGTCATCAGTTAAAGAAAGTCCAACTTACTCCAAATCGGAATATACGAGTGTTAAGCGGATAGTGTGGGGTGAAGAAATACTGTCCACGGCTACCGTAGTTCACATGACTCATCATTACAAAGAACCGTGCCTGTTTCAGTTTGAAGTTGGCATAGGCGTTTACTATTGGGTAGTTTCCGACTTTGACAAGACTGTTCTCTGTTTCCTGTACCGTGAACTGTCCCATTAGCGGGCTATAATCAGGCGCATAGTAGTTTGTGAAGTACCTTACGTCAGCTCCGACGTGACACTGAAGCACCTTTGCAATCTTAAAATTGAAATACAGGTTACTGTAGAGATTTAGTGCGGGAACGCTAATGATGTTCTCATTGCTTGAATGCTGATAGGTAATCTCATTCTCAAGATTGAGCGGTCCCAGCTTGAAATCCTGCTTTAGCTGCAAGGTAAGTATGCTTATCGCTTCGCTCGCTTGTCTCACAGATATGACATTGTTCTCCCTAAGATAGTCACCTTCATTCTCAACAAGGTCATAAGCATGTCCGAGATACGTATAGTTCTTTAACTCATCCATCGCCACGCGCAGTGTGGTGCGTGTCTTTGGATATGTAAGCAGTCCCTCTATTCTTAAATTTGTTGTTTTCTCCAAATCCTCATGATCCCACCATGCATGTCTGGAATGGTAGTGATAGTAATAGAAGGAAGGTGTCGTCCTGTATAGGAATCCTTTGGCGGCAACCTGCAGAGTGTCTTTAAGAAACTTGAAATTCACATCCGCGTCGGCATCTATGTATATATCGCCGGAATCATCTCCAACCATACCAATCTCACCAGTGACATTATAATGTAGGAACGATCCTTCCCGTTTGCTTATCTGACCACCGATGTTCAAGGCGTGCTCATTAGTCGGTGACAGGTTGCCTACACTGTCAATTAAATTGAAGTGGCGGATGTCGTAGCTTGCAAAAGCCTTGATTCCGGCTTTTGCCCATTTGTTAAATCCTTCGAGCAGAGCTATACCTACAGTGTTCTTGAACTGCCAGTGCTTTGTCTTGTCATAAATAGAGTCACCTCCGAGTGTCGCTCCTGCAGAATAGTCATTGAGGTAATAGTTTGTTGGTACTTGATATGCTTGGTAGATACGGCGGTAATTGTCAAATGTGGCTGTATGTATGAAGCTTGTCACAGGAACATATTCGTCTTTATACCATGTGGTGTCGACAGGAGCGTTATTCTCTGCGGCGATAAGGCTGTCAGCCATCTCCTTACTTGTTACCTCTATGCGCTCACTTTTGTTCTGACTCTTCTCTGCCGAGGCATTGCCGGCAATGGCAGCATCGTCAGGGCGTCCCTTGAATTTCTGGGATTCTTTCAGTTGCGCCTCGTATTCCTCCTCATCAAAGTCCTCACCGTTTCTCGCGGCTTCTCTCATCGCCTTCTTCTTGGCTTCTTCAGCCTTATGCTCCTGTTCAGCCTTTAGCGCGAACTTTTTAGCCTCAATCTCGTCTTTGGTCATGGGTACCTTCTTACTGAATCCTATGCTATAACGATGATTGAAGAATATATGCTGATTGTCATTACGGTTCCAATTCTCTGATAATACAGTAGGAATCTCATTCTCGGCATAGTCTTGTCCTGTGTTCTCAGGGTGTGTGACGTATGAGTCATTTGTTATACCTCCGTTTTCCGCCACCTTCTGATGTTTCGTCGACATGTGAAGATGAGCCTGATAGCGGTCACCTATATATGAGCCATACATTGAGTAGTTGAAGTGTGAGGTGCTTTGGTTGGAATAATATCCGCGTCCGTAGAGGTAGTCGAAATTGAATCCCAAACCTACTCGCTTGCCTATATTGACGGCAAAGAGTGCCTTGAGAATATCCTCACCCGTCTGCTTGTCTCCCGCAGAGGCATAGGTGACATTCGTTATCGGTGAGAGGGTGTTAGTGAACTTAAACTCCCCGATTGGTTTTAAAAAGAAATCGTATGGTGTCGCGAATATAAAATGGTTTGCTTCTGTCCGGTCAACAAATATACGGTTGATGCGTGGTGAACCAAGGTTTCCAAGTGTGTTGTATTCGCCACGCAAACCAGTTGTGAAAATAGTGTTCATGAACATGTGCTGCAAGGTGTCTGGCTCTTCTTGCGTTCGGTCGCCAAACCGCTCGTCTATTGTCCATACCTTGAATCCTCTTGGAATCACCTTGCCGTCGCTTTTTATGCTGTCGGACCTGTTTTGATTGCCAGGAGAGGTCATAGTCCCATCGCTGTTTATTTGGTTGTAGCCCTGAGCTTCTGCTGTAGCTTGTAGTGCTATGAAAAGCAACAGTGTCAGTCCAAATTGAAAAATAGTCCTTCTTATTCTTATGTTAAGCATTACTTTGTTTTTAATGAAAGAATCTGAGAGAGCATTCTACAATCTTGAAAACCATAGCACAGAGAATAATGATGGTACCTACGGTCTTGTCGGCAAAGAAATATAAAGCCATTCCCACAACGGCACCAATCATGAATATGATGTTAAGCCATTGTCTCAAATAGATAAACTGGTCATCAGACTTTTGCCTGCGATGTCTTCTTATGTTGTTTTGTTCTGTTTCTTCTTGTCGCATATCTATTGCTTCATTGCGGTTTCAATATTCTTAAATATCTCGTCTTTTCTGTCGATAGTCTTACGTCTGAACTTTCCTGTGATAGGGTAGAGGCGTGTACGTTTCTTGTTGACAGTATATTTGTCGGTAATCCATTCCTCAGCCTTGTATACATGAGTCTCGCGCTGGTCCTCGTAGTTATAGGATATATGGCTGATTGTTACATGCAGGTTCTCGTCTGCACACGTCACATGTAAGGCATAGTTGAGTTTCGCGCGGTCGAGTGAGAGGAATGAGGATGAGAATACAAGCCATTCCTGCATAGTGGCGACGATATCGTGCTGCTGTTCATTAATCAAAGCCACACGGCTACGCTCCAACTGGTTGCTTTCTTTTGTCATGGCAGTAAGGAACTCCAGCATTGCGTCATAGATTTCTTTTGCGCTCTTCCCCGGAAGATTAAGGTTGTATTCCCAACCAACATGGTCGTCAATCATTGTGACGGCATCTTCAGACAGGTACTTTGCGTCTTTATTTAATTCCTCGGCATCTTTCTCTTTCTTTGATGCGGTTGTATTGATTTCCTGTGTCGGGACAACCCAACCAGTGACAGTCTTCTTCTCTTGTTGGACAGTAGTTGCTTCAGCCTGTTTCTCCTCAAGCTTCTTAGCCTCGGCAGCTGCAGCTTCTGCTGCCTGTTGAGCCGCTAATGCCGCCTCCTGTGCTGCCTTTGCCGCTTCTTGTGCGGCTTTAGCTTTCTCTGCAGCTTCGGCTTGCAATGCCGCAACTCTTGCGTTATGGTCTGTTTCATCCGTCTGTGCCATGGATAAGACTGGGAGGCACAGCATTAATAATATGGCGGATAATTTAATATAGTATTCCATTATAATGTTGTAATTGTAAATCCTTTTGTATATTCAACTGGCAAAATTACGAAATTATGACCGATTATCTGAGGATTAAGGATTATTTAACCTTCTTTCAGCTCCAATTCCTTTTGCAGACGCAACATCTCGTCCCTGTATTGTGCAGCTTGAAGGAAGTCAAGAGACTTGGCAGCCTGCCTCATTAGCTCGGCTGTGTCGGCAATGCTCTTCTCGAGTTGCTCACGAGTCATCCGTCTTACTATAGGATCGGCGGCAAATGCGCCTGTGATTTCTGTCGTTGGACGTGGCACTGTTATGGAGCGGCTAAGCTCACGTTCATCGGCTCTGCCATTTCTTCCAGCGGAAAGAGCCCCGTTTACAGACTTCACTATCTGTTGTGGTGTGATGCCGTGCTCTTCGTTGTATCTCAATTGTTTAGTACGACGGCGGCAGGTCTCGTCAATAGTCTTCTGCATACTTTCAGTAATACTGTCAGCATACATTATAACGGTGCCGTTGACGTTACGGGCGGCACGGCCGGCAGTCTGTGTCAGACTTCTATGGCTTCGCAGAAAACCTTCTTTGTCAGCATCAAGGATAGCTACAAGGGATACTTCTGGAAGGTCTAATCCCTCGCGAAGGAGGTTTACGCCAACGAGAACATCGAACTCGCCGGCCCTCAGGTCACTCATAATCTTCACTCTGTCGAGTGTCGCCACGTCACTGTGAATGTAATTGGCTTTCACATCATGGTTGAGCAGGTATTCAGTAAGCTCCTCAGCCATCCTCTTGGTAAGGGTGGTGACTAAGATGCGCTCATTACGTTCGCAACGTTTTATGATTTCCTCCATCAGGTCGTCTATTTGATTAAGTGTCGGTCGGACTTCTATGACAGGGTCAAGCAATCCAGTCGGACGTATAACCTGATCAACTACCACCCCCTCGGCTTCCGCAAGCTCAAAATCGGCAGGAGTGGCAGAGACGTATATAACCTGATTGACAAGTGACTGGAACTCCTCGAAGCGCAGCGGACGGTTGTCGAAAGCGGCGGGAAGGCGGAAGCCGTATTCTACCAGATTGGTCTTACGTGCCCTGTCGCCTCCATACATGGCATTTATCTGCGGTACACTGACGTGGCTCTCATCTATAATTAACAGATAGTCTTTCGGGAAGAAATCAAAGAGACAATAAGGTCGTTCTCCTGCTTGCCTTCCATCAAAGTATCGTGAATAGTTCTCTATGCCAGAGCAGTGCCCGAGCTCTTTTATCATTTCCATATCATATTCAACTCGTTCCTTAATGCGTTGAGCCTTAATATGATCGCCTATGTCGTTAAAGTAATCAATTTGCAATCTCAGGTCATCCTGTATGTCATGGATAGCCCGTTCTGTCTGTTCCTTTGTTGTGACGAAAAGATTGGCAGGGTATATCTCGTATTCCTCAAAGCTGCCTATCCTGTGAAAGGTTACGGAATCAACTTCCTCAATACTGTCAATCTCGTCGTCCCACCATGTCACCCGCAATATGTTCTCACTGTATGCCATGGCAATGTCTACAGTATCACCCTTTACGCGGAAGGAGCCGCGTTGCAAGTCAATGTCATTACGTACATAAAGGGCGTCTACAAGTTTTCTTAGGAAAACGTTGCGGTCGGTAGACTGTCCTCTTTTCAGCTTTATAACATTGGAGCTCATACTCGCAGGTCCTCCCATACCATAGATACATGATACGGAGGACACTACTACGACGTCGCGCCTGCCAGAGAGTAGCGAGGATACGGCACTGAGCCGCAAACGGTCTATCTCATCATTTATGGCAAGATCTTTCTCTATATATGTATCGGTAGCCGGCATATATGCCTCTGGCTGGTAGTAGTCATAGTAAGACACGTAGTATTCTACGGCATTATCTGGAAAGAAACCTTTCATTTCCTCGTAGAGCTGTGCGGCAAGTGTCTTGTTATGGCTGAGAATAAGAGTCGGACGGTTTACGTTGGCAATAACGTTGGCTACGGTAAAGGTCTTGCCGGACCCGGTAACTCCCAGCAATACCTGTGAGTGGTCTCCACGTTGTAACCCCTCTGTCAGTTGCCTGATTGCTTCTGGCTGGTCGCCAGTTGGCTTGTATGTAGAATTTAGTTTGAAACGCATAGTTTGCAAAGTTACGAAAAGTCGAGAGCAAAACAAAGAAAATCCATTTCTTTTTTGCCGAGACGTAGTAACTTCGCCATCTTGATGGCAAAGTTACTAAAAATCGAGTGCAGAACAAAAGAAACTCGTTTCTTTTTTATGCCAAGATGCAGTAAGTTCGGTATTTCCTGCCAAAGTTACTAAAAATCGAGTGCAGAACAAAAGAAACTCATTCCTTTTTATGTCAAGATGTTTGTTGCTTCGAGAATAATTTATTAAATTTGCATACAGAATGCCTGATTATTACATATCGACTTAGAGAATATGCCTACAAACAAAAATGCACTCATAAGATATAAGTATTTGGACATACTTCTATCAGACCGTCACCATTATTATGATATCAATGACCTGACGGAACGTGTGAACGATATGCTCTATAACGACGGTTTTAAGACCATTGGCCGTCGTTGTATCGAAAAGGATCTGGTGTATCTGACAGAAGCACCTTTCCGCGCTCCAATCAAGCACTTCAAATGGAATGGTAAGAATTGTGTGGCTTACAAGACCCCATCCTTCTCTATCTTCAATCAGGAGATGAGCCACGAAGAGCGTACCCTTCTGCGTGAGGTATTAAACACAATAGGCCAACTTGATGGGCTTGATAACTTTGAGTGGCTAAAAAAATTCAAAATGGGACTTGGGTATAGCCAGCAAAGACAGATTGAAGAGCAAGTTCCACCTGCCGAGATGTTGCTCAGCTCGCCATTCATTGCAAATAGTCGATGGGCTTTAGATTTCGGTGCAGGAATAGCGTATAAACGGAAACACATATAGACTGTAACGATTTAATTGTCATGGGATCTCATTCTGTCTATGACAAATAGACAATAGAACAAAGAACAAAAACGTTATATAATTATGGTAAACGAAATAGAGAAAATAAGAGTTGAGATTCCAGACACAGAGTTGGTATCGCTTGCAGAACGTCTTGCCTCGGCCATGTTGACGCAATGGGCAAGTATAGCAACAACTAATTAAAAGGGATGAAATGTATGAAGAAGATAGTATCTGTAATAGCATTATTACTTTTAATGATGGTAAGTTGTCATCGTCATCCAGAGAGTATTGTAAAGGAAATAAATACGGTGGCAACGGACTCGATTGAGACTACTGATCATATCAATTGGGACGATAGTTTTACAGTGGTATATCGGCAGCCTGTGAATGGTTATCAGGTGAAAGTAATAGTTAAGCCGGAGGAGTCCGATGTCTTAATCATGAAGGCAAATATTTCTTTTGAGAAAAGTGGAAAGGCTTTTACGTTGCACACTTCTTGTTTTGGGGATACATTATTCTGTAAAGGTCGATTTGACTATGACTTTTAGAATCCAAAACTATTTAAGAAGTTTAGACAAAAAAACATTGATGCCGACTATCATGAGTATAGAGAAAAAGATAGGTTAATGCCTATGTACACTCCTTTCTTCTTTAGAGATTTGGATTTCGACGGTATTGAAGAACTCGTGATTGTTCACCATTCAATGGCAGTTAGATTTCACGATGGATATGATGTATATCGCATCGTGGAAGGGGAACCATTCCTTTTAGACTATCCACCATATTCTATTGGTATAGAAGATGATGGATTTGGTATGACGGACTACCCAGAATTCGATTATAAGAAAAAGACGATAGACTGCCCATATCCAGAAGGACCAGGTGGCATGGGATACATGGGCCGAACGATTTATGGTATCAGTAAAAAACAAAAAGACACTATTGTGGTAAATGGTAAAAGACACTTCTTTAATCACCTGGAAGTTTTGAGGGAAATTGAATACAAGCGATAGAAAAAGAAACTCTGCGTTATATTGCGGTACTCATATATCCACGTCTTGAGATAAAGAGCGAGCTCGCAAGAATAAAATTGGCAGTCTGTTGGTGAAGTCAGAAGAAATGATTACCTTTGCACGCGAAAAAGCATAGCTTTACTCTTAGTAGAGCATTGCTTTGCTTGTGCTATATCAATGCTTTACATGTACTATAGCATAGCTTTATTAATGTCAAAACATATATAAAAGGTACAAAATGGCAGGATATTTAACGACAGACCAAAAGAAGATTACTTCAAAGAAGTTTCTCGACATGAAGAAGGCTGGTGAGAAGATATCAATGCTCACCGCATATGATTTCACGACGGCAGGTATCATCGACGCGGCAGGTGTAGACAGTATATTGATAGGTGACTCAGCGTCGAATGTGATGGCGGGAAACAGTACAACTCTTCCTGTTACTATAGAACAGATGATTTACCATGCACATTCTGTAGCCAGAGCCGTGAAACGTGCCATGGTGATATGCGACATGCCTTTTGGCAGCTATCAGACTTCTCGTGAGGATGGAATCCGCAATGCCTGCCGTATTATGAAAGAGAGTGGGGTGGATGGTCTGAAGCTTGAGGGAGGTGTCGAGATCCTTGATACGATAAAAGGACTTATCGATGCGGGAATACCAGTCTGTGGACATCTTGGTCTTACCCCTCAGAGTGTACATAAGTTTGGAGGGTTCGGACTCCGTGCAAAGGAAGAGGCTGAGGCGATGAAACTCATCTCTGACGCGAAGGCTCTTGATGAGGCAGGGTGCTTCGCCATTGTACTTGAGAAAGTACCTGCCGCATTAGCGGCAGAGGTGACCAAACTGGTATCTTGTCCTACTATAGGCATTGGTGCGGGTAACGGTACCGACGGTCAGGTTCTTGTATATGCTGATGCCTTAGGAATGACGCAAGGGTTCAAGCCAAAGTTCCTCCGTCATTTTGCTAATGTGGCAGAGGTGATGACTGATGGTGTCGGTGATTATGTACGGGCAGTGAAAGACGGTAGCTACCCAAATGAAAACGAAAGCTATTAAACCTTGGATACACAGAATACTCCTACGCATATTCGTCTTTGGCATCGAGACTTCTGGTTTCTTTCTATAGCCAGTATGTTATTGACAATGTCAGTGTACATTCAGTTGTTGACAATCTTGAATGTGTCCTTGCCAAGTGTGTCTTTTCTTGCCTATGGTATTGGCTTGTATGCTTTCGGACCATTCGTCAATAAGCTTGTGCAGCTACATCAGCGTAAACATGTATGTATGGCGGCATGCGTTTCGCTGGTCCTCCTGATACTTGTCTATTGGCAGATTTTAGTTTTTTTGCCTAAGTGGACAGTCGTCGTAATGGCATTCCTGCTTGGAGCGTTCTTCGGGCAGGCGCAGATGATATTGATGAGTACGCTTGTTATTGATATCAGCGAGTCGTTTATGCGCACTGAGGCAAACTATGCGGCAAACTGGTTCAGTAGGCTCGCATTGGCTCTTGGTCCTATATTGTTTTATACTAATTTGTTTAATTTGTCGCATTACCAGCATTACTTCTGGTACTCAATAGGATGCGGCATAGCGGCTTTAGTACTATTGTCAGTTGTCAGAATACCTTTTAAGGCTCCTGACGAGGGGGTTACAACTGTCAGTCTCGACCGTTTCTTCCTGCCCAGTGGTAAATGGTTGTTTGCCAACTTGGTTCTTGTGACAGCCATCATTGGACTATTGTTTACATTGCCATTATCCGTCTTGTTTTTTGTTATGCTGCTGCTTGGCTTTATTGTTGCGGTAATAGCGGAGAAATTCGTGTTTGCTGACGCAGACCTGAAAAGTGAGGCAATAACAGGACTGATACTTATTGGTATGGCATTGCTGATGATGACAGGTAGTACTCTGCCAGTAGTGGAATATGTGGCGCCGGCTTTCATAGGTTTAGGCACCGGCATCATAGGGAGCCGTTTCTTGCTTTTCTTTATTAAGCTTAGCAGACATTGCCAGAGAGGAACGTCGCAAAGCACATTCTTCCTCGCATGGGAATCGGGTATAGCTGTAGGCATGTTCTTTGGTTGTCGCTTAATGGGCGCAGACACCGGCACACCGATGTTGTATTGTTGTCTGGCATTGACTGTCATTAGCCTTCTCTTTTACAATTTCTTCGTTCATTCATGGTATGTCAACAATAAAAACAGATAAGATGAGAAAATTACTTACCATACTGCTGATATTGGCAGGTACCTTGTCGTTAAATGCCCAAAACTATAAGAAATGGGTTTGTGAGGGTGAGTGGCGCAATGGCTTTTCCGAGGCAAAGCCTGACAAACATGTCAATCTGGAAGAGTTTTATAACCAGTATCATAAGAACAAAGCTCAGTGGGATGCCTTGTTTAAGTGGCTGGCAGAGACTGACCTGCTTGCAATACCTAAAGGTAAGCACCCTATTGAGGGTACCACAATGGTGGCGAGTGTTGAGGATAGTGAGAATCAGCCTTTGGAGAAACGTAATACTGAGAGCCATCGTAAGAAAATAGACTTCCAGTATGTGGTGAAAGGTACTGAGGGCTTTGCTTTGCTCGACCATACCTCAAGCACCGTTAAGGTCGAATATGACGAGAAGAAAGATGTGATGCGCTACAATTACGATGCCAAAAAGACAGACTTCTTCAACAGTAAGCCTGGCAGGTTCATTATATTTTTCCCTGGTGACTGGCATATAGCTAAGGTCAAGACAAAGAAAAAAGACCAGAGCATAAGAGTTATTGTCGTCAAAGTGGATTATGTTGAGTAAAAAACAGAAGATTATATAAAGCATGTTTAAGAAAAAAAGAAGATGGCGCAGCATTCCAGGTCAGCCGTTGACTGAGATGGATAAGCAGATCATGTATTGGGAGAACAAGGGAAAGCTTGTTCCCACGCGTGATTTGATTAAGACACCGGAGCAGATTGAAGGTATTCGGAAGGCTGGTGTCGTGAATACAGGAGTCCTGGATGAGGTTGCCAAGCAAATACATGAGGGAATGTCTACCCTTGAGATAGACGAGATATGTATGAAATATTGTGAGGCTCATGGCGCCACTCCGGCATGCCTTGGATATGAGGGGTTCCCAAAAAGTGTGTGTACAAGCATCAACGAGGTAGTGTGCCACGGTATACCTAAGGAAGAGGATATCTTGGAAGAGGGTGATATCATCAATGTTGACTTCACGACGATTCTTGACGGGTACTATGCCGACGCGTCGCGTATGTTCATTATTGGAAAAACGACCCCGGAGAAAGAACAGCTTGTTCGTGTGGCAAAGGAATGTCTCGAAATAGGAGCTGAGGCGGCAAAGCCATATTGTTTCGTGGGAGACATTGGACATGCAATAGAAAAGCACGCAAAGAAATACCATTATGGTATAGTACGTGACTTGTGCGGTCATGGTGTGGGACTTCATTTCCATGAGGAACCGGATGTGACTCACTTCGGGCACAAGGGACAGGGAATGTTACTCGTGCCTGGTATGGTCTTTACCATAGAGCCTATGGTGAACATGGGAACGTGGAAAGTGTTTATCGACGAGAATGACCCATACGGATGGGAGGTCATATCTGATGATGAGAAGCCAAGCGCACAATGGGAGCATACTTTCGTTATGACTGAGCATGGCGTAGAGATTCTTACTTATTAGGAAGACAATGGAGGATATATATATATTAGGTATAGAGAGTAGTTGCGACGATACCTCAGCGGCAGTCTTGAGAAATGGAGTGCTGCTGTCGAACGTCACTGCGTCGCAGGCTGTTCATGAGGCCTATGGTGGAGTGGTGCCCGAACTGGCGTCAAGGGCTCATCAGCAAAATGTGGTTCCAGTGGTTGACCAGGCGATAAAACGCGCAGGTGTGACCAAGGAGCAGTTGTCTGCCGTCGCTTTTACAAGAGGTCCCGGTCTTATGGGATCGCTGCTGGTTGGTGTGAGCTTTGCAAAAGGCTTCGCACGTTCTCTTGGTATTCCGCTTATAGATGTCAATCACCTGCAAGGACATATCATGGCACATTTCATCAAGGATGTCGAGAATACGCAGACTCCTCCGCCATTTCCGTTCCTTTGTCTGCTTGTCAGTGGCGGAAACTCGCAAATCGTGAAAGTCAGCGCATATAACGACATGCAAATCATCGGACAGACTATCGATGATGCGGCAGGAGAGGCCATCGACAAATGTTCGAAGGTAATGGGATTGGGATACCCTGGCGGACCGATAATCGACAAACTGGCAAGACAGGGGAATCCCCATGCTTATCAGTTCGCGGAGCCACATATACCAAACCTCGACTATAGTTTCTCGGGGCTAAAGACGTCTTTCCTCTATAGCTTGCAGAAATGGGTGAAGGACGATCCTGACTTCGTGGAGCATCATAAAGAAGACCTTGCGGCGAGTCTGGAGTTTACCATTGTAGACATACTGATGAAGAAACTTCTGAAAGCGGTAAAGATTACAGGCATTAAGCATGTGGCTGTTGCTGGAGGAGTCTCTGCAAACACAGGGCTGCGTAACGCATTCCATGACTATGCCCGCAGATATGGCTGGACTGTGTATATTCCTAAATTCAGTTATACTACGGACAATGCCGCAATGATAGCCATAACGGGTTACTTCAAATATATGGATGGAGACTTCTGTGGAATGGAGTTGCCGGCATATTCTAAAGTGACACTAAACACTTAAATGATTTTATGAACCCTTAAAATATATAACGACGTGGATTTTGAAAATAAAGTAATGAGCCAGGAAATAGCTAACGAACTGTATGACTCTGGTCTGACGGTGGGAACGGCAGAGAGTTGTACAGGAGGACGTATAGCCGGTGGTATTATCGCCGTACCTGGTGCCTCCAACTATTTTAAAGGCAGTGTGATATGTTATTCCGATGAGATAAAACGCAACCTGCTGCACGTGAGCGCAAGTACAATAGAAGAGCATACTGTTTTCTCGGAAGAAGTGGCAAAGGAGATGGTGGTCGGAGCAATCGATGCCCTGAATGTGACTTATGCAATCGCTGTCACTGGAGTGGCTGGACCTGGAGGTGCTCTGCCAGGTATTCCGGTCGGCACCATTTGGATAGCATGTGGCACAAAGGAGGACATAGTAACGCTGAAACTTACAGAGGATTTCGGGCGTGATGTGAACCTGGATATCGCTACAAATAAGGCGTTAAAGCTCTTTCTTGATTATTTAAAACAAAAAAATCCTTAAAACACAAGATTATTTGAGGAAAAGTTTTGCTATTTAAGGAAATCTTAGTAATTTTGCACCCTGTTTGGAATAGGTATCAATTAACGAATACAAAAAAGTAGATAGAAATGTCTAAGATTTGTCAAATTACAGGAAAGAAGGCACAGGTAGGAAACAATGTGTCTCACTCAAAACACCGTACAAAGAGGCGCTTTGATGTCAACCTGTTTAAGAAGAAGTTCTACTATGTAGAAGAAGACTGCTGGATTAGCCTTAAGATTAGTGCAGCTGGTTTACGTCTGATAAATAAAATTGGTCTTGACGCAGCGCTCAAGCAGGCTGTTGCTAAGGGACATGTGGATTGGAAGGACATTAAAGTAATAGGAGATTAATCATTATGGCATCTAAAAAGGCAAAAGGCAATAGAGTTCAGGTCATCTTGGAGTGTACTGAGATGAAGAATAGTGGACTGCCAGGAACGAGCCGTTATGTAACGACTAAGAATCGTAAGAACACTCCTGAGCGTCTTGAGTTGAAGAAATATAATCCAATCCTTAAGCGAATGACCGTTCATAAGGAGATTAAGTAATAACGTAAAAAGCATTTGAGAAATGGCAAAGAAAGCGGTTGCTACCCTCCATGAAGGATCTACGGACGGTCGCGCATATACAAAAGTTATTAAAATGGTGAAGAGCCCAAAGACCGGTGCTTATGTTTTTGATGAGCGCATGGTTCCAAATGAGGCTGTTAAGGATTTCTTTAAGAACTAAGCTATAAAGCATCATAATAAAGAAAGAGGCTGTACTCAAATAGTATAGCCTCTTTCTTTTGTGGTTTCAACCAACAACCCTTATAGTGTAATCATAACTGTTATACTTACAAAAGTATATTATCTTGTTGATATCTCCTGATAGCCGACGAGCAGGTCTGTCCTGCCGCCTGGCGCACGGTAGTAAGCAAGTGCCTGGTATTTGTTCTCGGTCTGATAAAAGCTACCTTCGGTAGGACAAATGTGTACCTTGCCTTCAGCATCGAGGGTCACGTATTGGTAAGAATAGTATCCGAGCTTCAGCCGCACCACGGTCTCGTATGTCTTTGTGTCGTCGTTATATGTCAACCGATATTGTGGAAGAAAACGGTCGCAGGTCCAGTTGCCGTTTACATATACGTCGTCTTTAAGTCTCTCAGGACACTGAAGCTGAAAATGCACAGACATGTAGTCGCTCGTGAAGTCTGAGTCGACATTGTCGGAGTTTCGTATGAGGAAGGCGCCGTTGGCATCCTCGTCATATATGTAGTTGGGGCGTGGCTGTGAGAGGTATGGATATGCATGATATTCCTCACCGTCCCATCTTATCTTGTCAATACCCATGGATGCTACGTCTGTACTGAGAATCTCAAACTTGCGGTATTCGTTCCCGGCGTCAAAGATAAGGTTTTTGTTATGATCCCAGCGTAACCTGTCCGGCATGATGTACTGGGGGCTTGGATTCCAGCAGGCATTGTCCCATCGTCCGTTTTGCAGGACAACCGTCTTTATCTGCTCCTGATGGTTGGTGACACTGATGGTGCTGTAGGCAAGCTCCATCGACACTTGCTGATGTGAGTTGTTGATGTCTATGTCTGTGTTTGTCGTCACAGACAAGCCCAGTCCCATCAGTGGTTCTACCACCATAAAGCATGCGGTAAGCACAGGTGTGTCATCATTGTCCTCATCACATACCGTCAGCTTGTAGTTGCCGCTCATCTTGATGCGACACTTCTCGTTTGGTATTTGCAGGCTATAGTGTGTGTAGAGCACGTTTGTGAGCAGTGACTCTTGCACATCGTCAATGGTGTTCCCACTGGAGAAACCGTCACAATAGTCGCTTGCGAACAGTTCCTCCGATGGTCGCCAGTCGGCTTCGCAATGTTCCAGCTTGTAAGTGTAACGGTGATACTCATGGGTCATGTCATCAAAGCTGATGTCAACATACCCGTTGGACAAATCCATTACGGGCATGCTTGACAGCCACTTGCCGTTGGCTATAACCTGCAGTGATTGTATACCTTCGCTTAAGATCTCATGTCTTTGGGCGAAGCTATGGGCACACCAACCATTAAGTGTGGTAATCATCAGGATGAGAATAGCCTTTCTGAAAACCATTCCTTGTGAGTTCTTTTATTAGAAAACCTTGTCGTCAAGAATCTCGAAGCCGCAATATGGAACGAGACATTTAGGGACGCGGATACCGTCAGGTGTCTGGTTGTTTTCTATGATAGCCGCAACGATGCGGGGCAAGGCAAGGGCAGAGCCGTTAAGGGTGTGGCAAAGCTCTATCTTCTTGTCCTCGGCATGACGGTAGCGGCACTTCAGACGGTTTGCCTGATATGTGTCGAAATTACTTACCGACGAAACCTCAAGCCAGCGTTTCTGAGCTTCGGAATATACCTCGAAGTCATAGCAGATGGCTGAAGTGAAACTCTGGTCACCGCCGCACAAGAGCAGTATGCGATAGGGGAGCTCAAGTTTCTTTAGCAGCCCTTCTACGTGCTCAAGCATCTCCTTGTGACTCTCTTTGGAGTGCTCAGGGGTGTCGATACGTACAATCTCTATCTTAGAGAACTCATGCAGGCGGTTCAAACCGCGTACATCCTTGCCGTAGCTTCCAGCCTCTCTGCGGAAGCACTCAGTGTAAGCGCAGTTCTTTATAGGAAGGTCTTTCTCATCGAGGATGACGTCACGATAGATATTCGTAACAGGAACCTCGGCTGTCGGGATAAGATAGAAGTCATCTTCCTCGCAGTGATACATCTGACCTTCTTTGTCTGGCAGCTGACCGGTGCCGTAACCGGAGGCGGCGTTCACTACCGTAGGCGGCATCAGCTCAGTATATCCGCTCTTGCGTGCCTCGTCAAGGAAGAAGTTTATCAAGGCGCGCTGCAGGCGGGCACCTTTACCGACATATACAGGGAATCCCGCACCGGTAATCTTTACTCCTAAGTCGAAGTCTATAAGGTTGTATTTCTTGGCAAGCTCCCAGTGAGGCAGCTTCGCCTCACCGTTCTCTGGTGCGACACTCCAGTTTCCTACGGTGTCTCCTTCCTTACATTCACAGAGGTTGCTCTTCACAACGTGGTTGTCATTGGCTGTCTTTCCCTCAGGAACCTCATCGTATGGTATGTTAGGAATCTGGCAGAGAAGGGTGGTGAGCTCACGCTCGGCACTTTCCATCTCTTCCTTTAGAGCTTTCTCCGACTGTTTCATTTCGCTCACGCGGGCTTTCACTTGTTCGGCCTCTTCGCGCTTTCCGTCTTTCATCAGACCGCCAATCTGTTTTGAGAGCTGGTTGCTCTCTGCTTTCGTCGCATCCATCTTTTGCTGGGCTTCACGACGACGTTTGTCTACTGCCAATACGTTTTCTATGGCTTCTCTCGCACCGTCGAAGTGTTTCTTCTCCAATCCGCGGATCACTCGCTCGGTGTCGTCTTTTATAAGATTCAATGTAAGCATATATGAATATCTTTATAATGTATATTTATATTAGCATTTCTAAATTGTTTGCAAAAGTACAAAAAAAAGATGATTCGTACAAAGAATTCCCGATTTCAATTCTCAATTCTCTTCATATTCTGTCTGGTCCTCAATACCGGCTTTCTCCAAAGCCTCCTTGCGCTCCACGCATGTGCCGCATTTGCCACAATGACGCTCACCGCCCTTGTAGCACGACCATGTCTCGGAATAGTCTATGCCCAGTGACTTTCCGCGGCGGGCAATGTCTTCCTTGGTTATGTTGGTGTATGGGGTGTGAAGCCTTACCTTGACATACGTTCCGGCTTCTGCGGCGGAGTCAAAGGCGTTAACAAACTCCGGGGTACAATCTGGATATATGGTGTGGTCGCCGCCATGGTTCGCCATCATTACATACTTCAATCCGTTCGACTCTGCTATGCCAACGGCAATGGACAGCATGATGCCGTTGCGGAAAGGTACCACAGTTGACTTCATGTTCTCGTCTTCGTAATGACCTTCCGGGATAGCCTCGCTGCCTTCTAAGAGTGAGCTTTTGAAATACTTCGACATGAACTCCAATGGTATCACAATGTGTGGAATGCCAAGACGCTCACAATGTAACTTTGCAAAAGGTATCTCCTTTGCGTTGTGATTACTGCCATAGTCGAATGACACAGCCAAGGCTATACGTGCCTGCTCGTCATATAATAACGTGATGGAATCCATTCCACCGCTTACAATAATAATACTATCTTTCATCTCTCTGAGTGATTGTGTGTTAGTATATGCTGTTAAAGTTTAATATTATTAGTTTCATTGCCTCGGCTGCCCCTAAGATATACTCAGCCGACGACATGTACATCGACTCTCCCGTTCGGGCAGGTACCGACTTTATGAGTTTGCCGTTGTCGTAATAGAAACGCCACTCAATGGTGTTACCATCGGTGTCTAAACCACGCTGATAGCAGAACAACAGGGCTCCTGTGTCGGGGTCAAACAGCATCTCACGGTATACCTTGCTACTCCTTTCTGAAGTCTCCCGGGTCAGTAGTGGCCTTGCTGTGTTAAAGTCTGCTCTCTCATAATCGTCACTTATGTCCAAGAACACCTCAGTGTTTGTCAGTACCACACCTCCGCCAGCATAGTTTGCCCGTGACTTGAACTCGAGAGTGTGACAACCATGTTCCATCCATTCGTCAGTGTTCTTCCACTTTGCAATCTCCTGAGCGTAGTTGTATTGCTCACGAATCTTTTTTACCTTAGCCTCAACTGATTGTGCTGATACTATCTGCGGAAGCAACAGTGTCATGATGATTAATAATAGCTTTCTCATAATTTTATCTTGTCAGAAATTACACACTTACTCTCAATGCCGTAAATTAAAAGCGGCAGAATATCATTAATGACATCGCAAAGGTAAGAAAAAAAATCAAATTATTTTCCATAATCCCAAAAAGTTATTATCTTTGCATAGCTTAACCTGTTTCTTACTTTAAATGGACGTGTCATGTGAAATCTCATTGAAATATCAAAGCTACAGGTAATTATGACTTTTTGGCTACCTGTGTAGAAGCTACTGCTCATACATTAGGTGTTGGCTATAAGGAGGTGTACGATCGAATGGAAAAGGTTAATATGATAGACGAATACATCTACCCCTGTTATGAGACTCTCCATACAGAGAGTCGTGAGAATATCGCCAAAGGTATGATAGAGTGTTTTCGTTTTTGGTAAATTTGATAAAGCCATTATTGGTTGTAAAGCCATCCTTATCGGACTCATAACAGCCCTTGTCTGTGAAGGTTATGTAATGAGCATCGTCGTTCTTGTTCGTCTTTGCTCCGTTCTTGACAATCATCACACGCTTGTATAGATAAGTTTTCTGTGCAAACATGGCTTTTGTTCCTGCTATAGATAGCAAGAAGGAACAAATCATGAGAAAATTTAACTGTTTCATACGCCTTTATTCTTAGTTAATACTAAATCCTTTTTTCAACAAGTTTGCACTAACTCATGGATATGAAAAGAGTGCGCTCCTGCCATATCCCACTCAGGTTCACCACAAACCTCAAATCTGTATGGAGAAGACGCACTCTTGGTACGTACTCCAAACCAGATTTGATTCATTGCTCGTCGTTCCATTCCGAGGTGGTGATTCGAGTGGGAATTTGAGCAAATAAAAAGTGGTGTTTCAAAAGAAACACGGTACAAATATTCTTCGTAATCACAAAGAAAAAGAGAAGGATTTTGAATGACTGACTTTACAAATTCAACAAATTCAACCCGCTCGGTTGGATTTGCAATCCAACCACTATGAATAGAAGGATTTTCAATCCGTAATAAAGCTTTTTCAGCATTACAAACGCCTATACTCAATGTGGTCGGATTGCAAATCCTACTGA
The DNA here is from genome assembly GCA_905236455.1 of uncultured Prevotella sp. Lineage (GTDB taxonomy): Bacteria > Bacteroidota > Bacteroidia > Bacteroidales > Bacteroidaceae > Prevotella. The sequence goes on from CAJOPT010000097.1 coordinate 24,371, forward strand.
GCGACGGGAAGGTTTCCGCGGCTGCAGCACCCCCCAAATGTGATAGCGTGACAGCAGAAATGTAAAAAACAAATATTGTTTTTAGCAGAAACCATGATAGCATACTTTTGCTTTGCTAAAAACTAATTTTTAAAAAACGTATTTTTGCGTCACGCGTCACACTTTGGGGTAAAGTTTAAAGGAGGTCCCGCATCAAGTGCGGGATGTGGGAATGGGTTGTGCGGGATGAGGTTTTAGAGGTTAAAGACGGCGGAGCGATTATGTAAAAGCAAAGCTTCTGGCGGAAAGTTGTTACAAGAATTTTAAAAGTTGTAACAACTTTTTTCTCAAAGCATAGCTATTGTAATTGAAGATGTATGCTTTAGCAAGTCTATATGATAGCTCTGCGATGTCAATATCAATGCTAATGGAGATCTCGCATCGAGTGTGGGATGAGGGAAAAGGGGGTACGGGATGAGGTGTTTTTATGGGTGTCGTGTCGCATTTGCGTCACAGGTTTGCCAACAGGCAGGCTAGAATGTTCCCAAAAATGCGATGTGACGCACGTGAGACGCACCCGAAATGCCTATTTTTAAGCGAAATATGCCATTTTGAGATTAAATACCCCTTGATTATCAAGTATTTACGGGTAATACTTTAGCTGTGACGCAAGTGTGACAGGTTTCCTGTATTTAGCATTTCAAATGCTAATACTCAATACGGTTGGATTGCAAATCCAACCGCGCGAGGAGCGGGTTGTAACGGCAGCCTTACGGCTGGAAATTAAACAAAATGAAAACAAAATTTCATAGGAGTCTTTTATATATCAGGAGTCTTCTCTCTCTTAAAAACATATCATTCAGGTTAATTTTGAATCCTTTTTGTGAAATTTCTTGCTGAAGCAAGCGTACTGAAGAAACGGTTTCTTTGCGAGCGAAGCGAGTAAACTTGATCTCCTTTAAACTTTGCACTAAAGTGTGACGCGTGACGCAAATTTACATTTTTCTAAAACTGGTTTTTAGCAGATTGCATTCTATGTTAAATTCCTAATATTTTTCTTTGGTACGCTCTTTGCCAAATCAGCGAGACGTGGAAGTGCTTTGTAAGGATTTTATTGAAGTCTTGCGTTTCTTTCCAAAGAGGTCTTTTAGGTTTGTGAAGTCTTTCTTCATGATGATACCGATGCCTTGTGTGGTAAGTGAGTTGCGTGTGAAATACCGGTCGTTGGTTTGGTTGTATACCTTTACCGCAATGTTGCCGTTGGGTAGTAGCAGATATTGCACGTCGAAGTCACCTATGAAGTTCGACTGTTGCGTGTTTACGTTGTCACGGTAGCCGAACTCCCCGTTGATGAGCAAGCGGTTGTTTAGCAATCGTCCAGATAACATACCCTCGTATGCGGCATTGTTCCATCCCTCGTCACCTGTGGAGATGTTGGCTCCGAACGTCCAGTCGTTGTTTTTTACTACGCTTGATAGCACATTGCTTATCTGCTGGCTTAGTGTTCCGCTTAGTATGCTTTGCATGGCGAGTGAGGTTTGGTTCCTTTGTGCCGCATCCTCTTGAGCCGCATTGTTCGAGCCTTGCGGATAGAACCGTCCTACGGCGAGCAGGTATAGCACTTGTTGGTTGAGATCCTCCTCAGAGTTGATAACCGATCGTACCATCTGTGCGGCATCGCTGCTGAGAGTAGGCAGCTCCATGTCGAACGTCACGTTAGGTTTTCCTGCCGTTCCGCCAATGTTCATAAGGCAGTTGATGCGAATATTGTTTGATGTGAACGACCTGCCCATTTGCAAGTCAGACAGGCTTACTCCGTTGACGGTATACTGACCTTTCAGGTTCAGTGCAGCGTTGAAAGGGTCTCCTCCGAATACTATTGATCCTCCAGGCTGGAAAATGAAGTCTTTCTTTATGATGTTCTGAATCGTAAGTTTGTAAATGCCATGGTCAATCTGGTAGTTGCCATACATGTTGAATCCACCCTTGTTGAAGTAGTTGGCACGTATCACTCCCGATCCGTTGAGTGAGATCTTGTCACCGGTGTTCTCGTCCATAAGCAGCCGTAGCGTGAAGTCAGGCGTGGTATTCACGATGAAGTTCATCCTTATGTCGGTAGGAATCTCCGTTGGAATGTCATTGTCTTGCGTGTCATCTGTTTCTTGAGACGCAAGCATGGTTCCTGAGTCTGGGTTGACTCTTCCGTTGACTAATCGGGGCGAGTTCCAGTGAATGAAGTTGCCGTCGCTGATGCCTTCAGGCTTTGCCGCATTGTATTCAATGAAGCTACCTTTCTCTAAGTTTGCGTTCACGTCGAAGGTGATCTCACCCCGTCTTCCTTTCATATAGCAGCTTCCGGTTCCGTAGACCGATCCGTAGAATATCTGGTCGCCATAGTCGTGGAAGTCGTATGCGAGTAAGTTATAAGCGTCAACGTTAAGGTCGAATGTCATCTTCGTAAGATGCTTGTGGTGTAGTGCTCCGCTGAGTACTCCAATGTTATTGTTCTTGTCGTAAACGGTATCGTTCTTGAATATAATCTCATCTGGAACGGCAACGACGGTGTCGTTTCTCAATGTGTAGGTTGTGTTCAGGGTTGTGATGTCCAGCTTGCCATTGGCAACAACCTTACCTACGAGATTGATTTCTTTAAGGTCTCCTACAACCCGGCAGTCGCCGTATGCATTTGCTTGTATGTTATCCATGAATGAGCCGCAGAAGTTCTTCATAAACTCAAGCCTTGTGCCCTTTGCCTGAATGCCCAGGTCGATATAGTTTTTCTTTGGTGACACATACCCGTCAATGAGGGTTTGTATCTCTGGTGTGTCATCGGCAATGGCATGGATGTTTATTTGTCCCTCTTCCTTCTCGAACGAGGCATTTGCGTGTAGGGTTCCCATCCTTCCTTTCTCAAACGTGAAGTCTCTTACGTCAATTCTCGCCTGTGCCTGTATGTTGTTGAAGAGATTTCTCACGACAGCCTTTCCGGAGGCGTACCCACCGAACTCAACACTATGGAAGTCGACAAGGTTCAAGACATATTCTACATCAATGTCGTGCAAGTCAACGCTTAGTGAGTCGTTTGGAGACTTAGATGCGACACCACTTACAATGATGTGTTGTTTTGAGTTGTTAACCTGAAAATGGTCTATGAGGAGCCGGTCCTTAGAATAGATTATGTCGGATGGTTGCACGTCGAGCTTTACATCACCGAAGTTGATAACCGACGGGTGTATTATGGTATGAGCGGCAGCCTGTCCGTTGTCGTTGAAGAAGAACTCCGTTTCCGCATCCACCTTTCCTCTTATTTGGTCTTCTCCGTCGGAGATGAAGTTAAGGAGTGTTGCCAGTTTGTCGTTTATTGCCTTTGCGTTGAGCTTCAGTGCGAGAGGCTTTCCGTTGTCGCTGACCTTGTTAAGGCTTGTGTTCAGACATAGAGTGTCGCCTACGGTGTTCAACCGCAGCAATCCCTCGGTAAGGTGGTAGCTGTCGTAAGTCACATCAGGGAAGCCGAGCGTCATGTCTACTTGTCTCGCATGATCGTTGAGTGTGCCTTCCAGCCATACAGGTCTCTGCATGTCGACTGGAAGTTTCAGCAATGTCCTCAGCCATTGTGAGTCTTTTATGTTTAATGATATATTAAAGTCGTTGTTTGTGGCATACTGGTGCCTTGGCAGCCCCGGAAGGGCGTGCAGTTTGCTACCAACGAGATTGGCGAAGCTTTGTGGGATGCTCATGTAGTCATAGCTTCCTTCGATGTAGGCGTCAAGGTAGTCACATGCAACGTTTGTAAACCTCTTCTTTCCGCGTGAGCCAGATTCCAGGCTTGCCGCATTCAGGTGCCAAGTTCCGTCACTGCCACTTACGTTGAGGTTTTGAATGTCGAGAGTACCATTTACGTCGCTGATATTTGTTCCCGAGAAATTGGCTTTAGCCTCAAAGCTGAAGGTGCGGTCACCCAAAGCATCTGTAACCTTCAGTTCTCTTGGGTTGAAATGGTCTACTTTGGCAATGATGTTTGTCGACAACACCGGTGCGAGTCTAACCATTCCCTTCAGGTCAACCTGTCCGTGTGGGTCATTGATGGAGAAATTGCCGTTGAAGGTCTTGTCGGAGTATTTTCCGTCAACGTCAATATTCTTGTATGAATAGCCGTTATAATCAAACCATGAGACCTTTCCTCTAACGTCAATATCGTCAAATGGAATGGTTGCTTTAGATGCTGTGGCGGTGGTGCCTTTCAGCTTAATGTCGGCGATGACTTTTCCAAGCGCCTTGTTGTCGAGGATATGCCCGAGCTCCACTCCGGAAGTCTTTATGTCACCTTTGAAAGACCTGTCGTTAAGAGAGATGTCAAATGTTGCCTCACCAGCATCTGTACGTATCGTACCCCTTCCAGAAACGACCCTTCCTTGCCCATAGGCGTTACCTTTGAAGAAAATGTTGCCCAGCCGTATAACCTCATCGGGGATGTTAACGCGTTTACCGTTGAGGTTCTTTGCCAGGAATTGTATTCCCTCTGAGCTCAACTTCATGTCGCTGAAGTTGAGGCTCCATTTCGGAACGGTGTTGATATCGCGTAGATGTCCGCTTCCCTTCAACCCAATCTTGCCGTTAGTGTCGTGGATACGTATTGAGTTAACATTGATGGAGTTGCTCGTTCCGCTAAGCTCTGTCTGCATGGCAATTGTTCCCGTCGCGTTCTTTAGCTCTTGCTTCAGGAAAGACAAGTCGGAGGGTGTGATCTCTGAGCGGTCAACTTGTATCTGATACCTTAATGAGTTCCTGTCAAGCGTGCCGTCCTTATTAAAACGGTAGGCAGCAGTTATGTTATTGATGCGTATTCTGGAGTCGGGGAGGTCTAACCATATATCGTTGACCTGGGTACCCTTTCTGCCTGCGTTGACCTCGAAGCTCAATGCCTTAAGCTCCATGCCTGACTGTTCCTTGGCAGAGATTTTTTTTACGTTCAAAGCCAAAGAGTCGTCGGTCAGGGTGTGAAGCATCAGATGGGTACTGATATTGTCAAAGCTTAGGTGCCGCGGATTAAACGTGGCACTGCGCGGCGCGTCCAGTTGGTCGTAGGATATTGTTCCGTTGCGAATCACCAGTGATTGTATCTGAAGGTCGAGTGGTGTGTGGCTGGTAGTGTCTTTTGACGCTAAGGAGTCCAATGCAAACTGGAAATTGGGTTTGGTGTCAGCCGTCGGTTTGTATAATATCGCTTTCAATCCGAACAATTGTGCTGAGCTAATCCTTATTTTCCCATCAGAGATAAGCGGTATCAAGTCTACTTTTGCTGACAGACGGGAGGCTTGCAACATTTTCTTTCCAGACTGGTCAAAGATTAATACGTCGTCGATTATCAAACGGTTGAACAATCCGAGGTACACCTTTCCAATCTCCACCTTCGTGCTGAGCTTCTCCTCAATGACGTGTGCCGCCCTTGACCCAATAACAGCCTGTATTGCCGGTATGTGTAGCAATACTATAAGACCCAAATACAGACCTATAATGGTCCATATCGTCACGCTGATAACAGATCTGATTCTCTTCAAAGCGTTGCCGGTGGGAAACCGTATTAATCAATAATAAGATTACAAAAGTACACAAAAAGACTGTAAAGAGCGAAATAATCAGGTGATTATTTTCGTTTAAGCATAATTTTTATTAATTTTGCAGCATTGTTTTGTGTAGTAAAAGACAACGTAACATCGCTATTCATTCTTTTGAGAAATATATTTTAGTAAATCAATATTTTATGGCAAATGTGATTAGGTTACGCAAAGGCCTGGATATAAATCTTCGTGGCAAGGCTAAGGAAGAGAAAATCCAACTGAAATCGAATGGTATGTATGCACTGGTGCCAGATGATTTCGTGGGAGTTACTCCAAAGGTGATTGTCAAAGAAGGTGAACATGTCAAGGCTGGGGAAGCTCTGTTTGTCAACAAGAACTTTCCCGATGTGAGGTTTGCCTCGCCAGTGAGCGGTGTCGTGAGCGCCGTGGTGCGTGGTGAACGCCGTAAGGTGCTCTGTGTCAAGGTTAAGGCAGACAAAGACCAAGTGTATGTGGACTATGGCAAGCGTGATGCCGATAGCCTGACAGGTGAGCAAGTTATTAATGCACTTTTGGAAGCGGGTATCTTTGGATACATCAATCAGTTGCCTTATGCCGTATCGACCAATCCATCGGTTATGCCTAAGGCAATTTTTGTATCTGCCCTGAGAGATAAACCCCTTGCCGCCGACTTCCAGTTTGAGGTGAAAGGTCAGGAGCAGGATTTCGTGACAGGTATAAAGGCTTTGTCGAAGATTGCCAAGACCTATCTGGGACTGGGAATCCAGCCAGACTTCCAGACGGAGATCCGCAAGCTTGACATTGACAAGTATGCAGAGCTTACGATATTTGATGGTCCTTGTCCTGCAGGTAACGTCGGTGTGCAAGTGAACCATCTGGGTCCAGTGAACAAGGGTGAGGTGGTATGGACTATTGGTGACCCTACGGTAGTGCTTTTTATCGGACGACTGCTGAATACCGGTAAGGTGGACTTGCGTCGTACCGTTGCGCTTTGTGGCAGTGAGATTAATTATCCGGCTTATGTTGATATGCTCGTTGGTGAGGAATTGTCAACATTGCTTGCTAACAGCTATGATGCCTCCCATGATGTACGTATCATCAATGGTAATGTGCTTACCGGGTGTCAGACCACCAAGGACGGATTCTTAGGCGCGCATACCTCAGAGATTACCGTGATACCAGAAGGTAGCGATGCCAATGAGCTTCTTGGTTGGATTCTTCCCCGTCTGAAACAATTCTCGGTGAACCGCAGCTATTTCTCATGGCTTCAGAATCCGTGGTTCTCGAGTAAGAAGAAAGAGTATGTTCTTGATGCTCGTGTAAAAGGCGGTGAGCGCAAGATGATTATGAGCGGAGAGTATGATAAGGTTCTGCCGATGGACATCTATGGTGAGTACCTCATTAAGGCAATTATCGCAGGTGACATTGACAAGCAGGAGCAATTAGGTATTTACGAAGTTGCTCCCGAGGACTTTGCCCTGGCAGAGTTCGTTGACTCTTCGAAACTTGAACTTCAGAAAATCGTTAGAGAGGGTCTTGACATCCTCAGAAAGGAGAATGCATAATGAAAGCACTCAGAAACTATCTTGATAAGATTAAACCGAACTTTGAGGAAGGTGGTAAGCTCCATGCGTTCAGAAGTATATTTGACGGTATGGACACATTCCTTTTCGTGCCTAACTCAACAGCAAAGAGTGGTGTGAGCATTCATGATGCTATTGACTCTAAACGTATAATGAGTTTTGTCGTGATAGCCTTAATCCCTGCTTTATTGTTTGGTATGTATAACATTGGTTATCAGAACTATATGGCAGCAGGTACGTTGGCATCAGCCTCATTCTTTGAAATATTCTTCTATGGTTTTCTCGCAGTCCTTCCAAAGATATTGGTAAGCTATATCGTAGGTCTTGGAATTGAGTTCGCATGGGCGCAATGGAAAGGTGAGGAGATTCAGGAAGGATTCCTTGTAAGTGGTATGCTCATACCAATGATTGTACCAGTAGGCTGTCCTCTATGGATTCTCGCTATTGCGACGGCTTTTGCCGTAATCTTCGCAAAGGAGATCTTTGGAGGAACGGGTATGAACATCTTCAATGTGGCTCTTGTGACACGAGCATTCCTGTTCTTCTCTTATCCGCAAAAGATGAGCGGTGATGGCGTGTGGGTGGCTACCGATCAGATCTTTGGACTTGGTAATACCTTGCCAGATGGCTTTACAGCCGCGACACCTCTTGGTCAGATAGGTGCCGGACAGGAAGTACAAGCCTCGCTTTGTGACATGATAACTGGATTTATTCCAGGTTCCATCGGTGAGACAAGTGTCATAGCCATAGCTATTGGTGCTGTTATATTATTGTGGACAGGTATCGCCTCATGGAAGACCATGCTTAGCGTCTTCGTTGGAGGTGGGGTAGTGGCAGCCTTGTTTGAGGCAGGTGGCATGACTCCGATACACTGGTATGAGCATCTTGTCTTGGGCGGTTTCGCTTTCGGTGCGGTCTTCATGGCTACCGATCCCGTCACCTCTGCCCGCACGGAGTGCGGAAAATGGTTCTACGGTTTCCTTATTGGTGCCATGGCAGTCATTATCCGCGTTATGAATCCAGGTTATCCTGAGGGTATGATGCTTGCCATTCTTTTGATGAATATGTTTGCTCCTCTGATTGACTACTGTGTTGTTCAACGTAATATCTCAAAACGTGCTAAGCGCGCACAGCTTAATAAATAATAAGGTGGAGGAATGATTATGAAAACAAATAGTAATACATATACGATTATCTATTCGGCAATACTTGTCGTAATAGTGGCATTCTTACTCGCTTTCGTCTCACAGGCATTGAAGTCTAAGCAAGATGCGAATGTCGCACTTGACCAGAAGAAGCAGATACTTTACTCACTCAACATACGTGGCTTGGATGGCGCTGAGGCTGAGGCAAAGTATAATGAGGTCGTTAAGTCGGAGGAGAGCCGTAACGGGAAATCTTATTTCGTATGTGAGGTGGACGGTCAGAAAAAGTATGTTTTTCCTCTGAAAGGCATGGGACTGTGGGGTGGTATCTCAGCTTTTGTCTCTGTCAATGACGATGAGAATACGATTTTTGGCGTTTACTTCAACCATGAGGGTGAGACTGCAGGTCTTGGAGCGGAGATTAAGGACTCCCAGGCTTGGCAGGAGAAATTCCAAGGCAAGAAGATTTTTGGTGAAAACGGTGACATTGCCATCAAGGTAGTGAAGAAAGTTGAGAATCCAGCTTCTGAGGTTGACTGTGTGACCGGTGCGACCCTGACGAGTGATGGAGTGTCGAACATGCTTCGCAAAGGTCTTTCTGAATATATTAATGATAATAAAAAGAAATAATCTATGGCACTATTCAGTAAACAAAATAGAGAGGTCTTTACAAATCCTTTGAATGTAGACCATCCTATACTTGGTCAGGTTCTTGGTATATGTTCTGCTCTTGCAGTAACGTCACAACTGAAGCCCGCTATTGTAATGGGACTTGCCGTAACGATTATCACGGCATTCTCGAATGTAATTATCTCACTCATCCGTAACACTATACCGAATCGCATTCGTATTATAGTGCAATTGGTTGTCGTGGCTGCCCTCGTAACCATTGTGTCACAGGTGTTGAAAGCTTTCGCATACGACGTTAGCGTACAGCTTTCCGTATATGTTGGTCTTATCATCACCAATTGTATCCTTATGGGACGCTTGGAGGCTTTTGCAATGATGAACAAGCCTTGGCCTTCGTTTCTTGATGGAGTAGGCAATGGTCTTGGCTATGCGATGATTCTCGTTATCGTTGGTGCCTTCCGTGAGTTTTTCGGACGTGGCTCACTTTTAGGTTTCCAGATTATCCCTCAGGGAGTATATGACGCAGGTTATATAAATAACGGTATGATGACAATGCCAGCTATGGCACTTATTCTCGTCGGTTGTGTTATATGGGTTCACAGAGCCTATTTTTATAAGGAGAAATAATTATGGAGCATATAGTTAGTTTATTCTTCAGGTCCATTTTTGTGGACAACATGATATTTGCCTTCTTTCTTGGCATGTGTTCTTTCCTTGCGGTGTCGAAGAACGTTAAGACATCTTTGGGACTGGGATGTGCGGTAACCTTCGTGTTGCTTGTCACCGTTCCTGTTGACTATCTTCTTCAAACGAAAGTCTTAGGTCCGGACTGCCTTATCGAAGGAGTGGACTTGAGTTATCTCAGTTTTATACTATTCATTGCGGTGATTGCGGGCATTGTCCAGTTGGTTGAGATGGTTGTTGAGAAATATAGTCCTTCTCTTTATGCGGCATTGGGTATCTTCCTTCCGCTTATAGCAGTGAATTGTGCTATTATGGGTGCCTCACTTTTCATGCAGCAACGAATATTGCTTGATCCTTCTAATTCGCAAGCTATTACTTCCATTGTTGACGCCATTGCTTATGCCGTAGGTTCAGGTATTGGTTGGACGCTCGCAATAGTTGCGATGGGTGCTATACGCGAGAAGATGCAATACAGCGATGTCCCGAAGCCGTTGCAGGGATTAGGAATTACATTTATAACTGTAGGACTCATGGCTATGGCTATGATGTGTTTTAGTGGTCTTAAAATATAATAGGAGGATTAATTAAATATGGGACAATTTATAGGCATTAGCATTGGAGTTTTCCTTGTAACAATACTCCTGTTGGTTATATTGTTGCTTGTGGCTAAGAAATACTTAAGTCCAAGCGGAAATGTAAATATAGAGATCAATGGCGACCGGACAATCAACGTGCCACAGGGGTCTTCTCTTATGACTACTCTTAACGAGAATGGGATATTCCTGCCAAGCGCTTGCGGCGGCAAAGCCTCCTGTGGTCAATGTAAGGTGCAGGTGCTTGAAGGTGGCGGTGAGATTCTCGATAGTGAGAAACCTCATTTCACCCGTAAGGAAATAAAGAATAATTGGCGATTAGGATGCCAGTGTAAGGTTAAGAGTGACATGAAGATTCATGTGGACGAAAGTATTCTTGGTGTAAAAGAGTACGAGTGTACTGTTATTAGTAATAAGAACGTCGCTACATTCATAAAGGAATTCAAGGTACAACTGCCTCCAGGTGAGCATATGGATTTCTTGCCAGGTTCTTACGCCCAGATAAAGATTCCGGCATTCTCAATAGATTACGACAAGGATATTGACAAGTCGCTTATTGGTGATGAGTATCTTCCTTCTTGGGAAAAGTTCGGGCTGTTCCCTCTGAAGTGCGTCAATCCGGAACCAACCATTCGCGCATACTCTATGGCAAACTATCCGGCAGAAGGCGATGTCTTCATGCTTACGGTACGTATCGCGACACCTCCATTCAAGCCAGACCGTAGTGGGTTTATGGATGTTAATCCAGGTATTGCGTCATCGTATATCTTTACCCTTAAGCCAGGCGACAAGGTTGTGATGAGTGGACCATTCGGTGATTTCCATCCTCATTTTGACTCAAAGAAAGAGATGATATGGGTAGGTGGCGGAGCAGGTATGGCTCCTTTGCGTGCTCAGATTATGCACATGACGAAAACATTGCATACAACAGACCGCGAGATGCACTACTTCTATGGAGCGCGAGCTCTAAATGAAGTGTTCTATCTTGATGATTTCCTCGGTTTGGAAAAAGAATATCCTAATTTCCATTTCCATCTCGCTCTTGACCGTCCAGATCCTGCAGCTGACTCCGCAGGTGTCGCTTACACACCAGGATTCGTTCATCAGGTGATGTATAACACATATCTGAAAGATCACGAGGCTCCAGAGGATATAGAGTACTATATGTGTGGTCCCGGACCTATGTCGAATGCAGTCGTTCAGATGCTCGACGGCTTAGGTGTAGATCCCGAGAGTATCATGTATGATAACTTTGGAGGTTAAAGGACTTTACGACAGGAGGGTGGCTTTTGCCACCCTCCTGTCGTAAACACCACAGTTCAAGCAAGCTTGGCTTTGGTTTTTTGTTTGGGTTACCGAAAACGTTTTATGCGTATGAGTGCATTCCTCCTAAGAAATAGTTGACGCCAAAGTAGGTCATCAGTACGGCAAGGAATGCCAATACGAGATAAAGGTGGAACCAACGAACTTTCTGTAATAGCGGAATACTCTTGTTGTGTAGTGGGACCGCATATAACATAAATGTGATTAGTGCCCAGACTTCCTTTGGGTCCCAGCTCCAATAACGTCCCCAGCTGATATTTGCCCAGGTCGCTCCTAAGAAAATACCTGTGCCAAGGAAGAAAATAGCCGGGTACAACATCAGACGTGACAAAACCGTCAGCTGCTCTATTGTCTCTGATTCTTTGGAGAATAAAGCATATAATCCGTTAAGCGTTATCAAAGCCAGAAGTGCGTATGCCATCATAATCAAGCTCACATGTGAGCTGAGCAAAGGCGAGTTTAATACAGGCATCAGAGGTGTTATCTTCGGGCTCATTTGTCCAAGATGCGCAACAAGAAGAATAAATCCACTCAGCAAGAAACCAAATGATACCATGAATGGAAACCTCCGTGACAGAAAGATAGTTATTGCCATAATTGCAAGAGCCAGAAATTGCATTGTCTCAAAACCATTTGCCAATGGGATACGTCCGGCAATGTACCAACGCATTATGTATGAAACAAGTAATATGATGAATGCCAGTATCATGAGACTTATACTGACAAAGATACCTTTCTTATACCATTCTGATTTTATAATAAATAAAAAGAAAAGTAAAAAGCCTAAGGTGAGATTATACATGAATAAGACCTTATTGAAAGGTATAGTGTTATATAAAATCTCAACATTTATTTGACTGTCGCTTAATAATTGTACTCCCTTTGGAACTGGCGTTGTCAGTTCTCCGTTGACAGCTAATATTATAAGACCTACTTTCTCGTCAAGTTCACGCGCACCTTTAGACACATCGCCTTTTTGCAGCATCTGAAGCAGGCGATAATTACCTTTCGCGTCAAACAACTCATCCATACTTGCATATTTCCCATCTATACCCAGCGACCTTCTAAGATTATCGTCTTTGATCTTGATCATCTTCTCAGTTTTCCAGGCATCAGGGCGTTTCATCCAACCGATGATAACTTGCTCTGCTGAAAGTCCTTTATAGTTACTCTTACCGTAGATCTTTTGGATAAAGTCGTGAGCTACAGTGCTAAATGGCGCGACCCTGTCATTGTACATTACTTGTTGGCGGGCAATGGCATTTGCTTTCTCACTATTGATCGTAGGGATTGTACGATTTGCAAAACCTTCATTGCAACATGTAATCAACAATAGGAGAACTATGGTTTTCCTTAGTGAGGGATGGTTAATCAGTCTACGGAATTCCCCCTTTCGTGACAATAGTATCAATATCATACTAATTGCGAACAGAAGGTATCCGATGTATGTTGTTAAAATACCAATAGGGTCATGGTTTATACTCAATATTGTACCGTTCTTGTCAGGGTCAAACGATGATTGATAAAAGCGGTAACCATTCGTGTTGAGTATCTTATTCATTGATATGGTTGCATTGAAGTCTGTCGTTATAGACGACAGACTTTTAGACAATGTTTTATCAGACTCCCGCCTTGGACGGGAGTCTTTATCCGTTGAGATGTAGTGGCATTGAACCTCGCTTATAAAATCTGTAGGGGCATTGGTGCCAGGATTATACTCTACCCTGAATTCTCTGAGAGTCAGTTGTAGTGGCATATCGGTAGGCTCCTTTGTCTTTTTCTCTATATATGTGTTGGTTGGCACTCCTTTGCGCAGATGTATCTCTCCTTCCTTACCAGTAAAATGAGTTATACCTGCACCAACCATAATCAATAAGAGAGAGGCATGCAAGAGATGAACAGATATTCTGGAATGAGACTTACCCTTTGGCAGGGAACTCTTCGTTTCTCCTGCTTTATTCCGAAACATCACCTTTATATAATATATCGTAGCCAATAGTACTAAAGCCGCCCATAAGAGAGAGAACCATAGCGTCCCGTAAATCTCTTTGTGAGCGTATGCCGTACCATTGGCTTGTTCGATGAATGTCGCAACCCCTAAGAGTACTATTATTCCTCCATAGAGTATGGCAATAAGTATCTTGATCAGTTGCATGACTTTTCTCTAAACAGAGGTTATAATTCTAATATGGTGCAAATGATGTGTTAATTGCTTTCAATGCGATGCACTCCATCTCAATGAGCCATCCCGGACGGCAAACCGGTGCATGGACGATAACATATGGGAATCCATTGAACCTTTCCTCATACATCTTGCTAACAACGTGATAATCAGCGGTGTCGCGAAGATAAACAATCATCATGCCTACATCGTCATAACTGCATTCTGCTTCTTTTAGAAGTGTCTCTACGTTTTCCCACATCCTGTGGGTCTGATTTACGATATTTCCAGGGTGTACGATCTCTCCCTTATTGTTTATGCTTGCTGTGCCAGAGATGAAAACATGTCTGCGGTCACCATAATCGACATATGTCCCACGCTCAAAACTTACACCATAGTCGCTTGTCCGGTTAAGATGCGATGATGCATAAAGGAAGTGTATTTGTTCTTGTTGAATACCTGCTATAGCATAGTTATCCATTTGTGAAAGAACATTAGGGTCTGCCTGCCTTCCTCCAATTCCAGTACTTGCTATAAAGTGGGTGTGTTGGGTCAATCCCTGTGTAAAGAAAGTCTGGTTTCGAGCTCTTACAACTCCACCATAGTTGAGATCTACGTCGTTGACAAAGAACCATGTGCGTATACAGTTCTCCGAGAGTTTGCACTCTTCCTCGGTGAGCTGCATAATATATTCATTGAAAAGCAGGCGTGTCTGATATTCAGAGTTTGCTGCGAGATTGTGAGCACTGCCATTCCACAAATGGCGGTATTTCCCGTGCCTTGACTCATATAGTCCGCTTGCCTTTAGTTGTGTAATAACATTTGTTTGGAGATAAGCCCACATCGCAATCTTCGTGCCGTTAAGAGGGGCTTGTTGTATTACGGATAAAGCACATTCAGCTCCTTCTGTTGACGTGGCATAAATAGCGTCAGCCTGGTTTGCCGCATCACTTAGGAAATAACGTTTGAAAATAGCAGTTGCTCCTTTTAGCTCTTTGCTTCGCAACTGGTTGTATGCCGATAGTATCGCCTCTAACTGCTCAGCGTAAGGTAAGGTAGGATCACTTACGTGAATCATAATATGAAATTCCTTAACCTCATTTCCATTGTTGAAGAGAGATATATCAGCATAAGCCTTATTTAAGATAATTCGTTGTTTGATGTTGCCCATTATATTTATGTGAATTTATTGTTTTGCTCCATTATCAATCCAATCATCAATGAGGGTTAATAATGCGGAGGTTCTTTCTTTGTTAAGCATGTCGGAATGGTTCTGACGCCAGGATGATGACAACTCTGTGTTTAACAACAGGTGTAAAACACTATTCTCTTTATCGCCAGGAGTGACGATGTTGAGGCCTTCAACTTTCTTTGACGGCACATTAACCATTGCCCCATAACTATTTCCTGCGGTAAGATTAAGACCAGAGGCAGCTCTGCCATTGTCGCCATGGCATGCAGTACAGCTGTTGTTGAAAACTTGCTGTTGAATAATATTCAGCATGCTCACGTCGACATCACCGATCTCAAATCTTATGGTATCTCTGGTATCTTCAAGTGGCATCTCCTTAACGGTTGCGACACGTTGCCTCAAGCGGTTGAGAATACACAGCTCTATGTGAGTAGCTTCTTCGTCAATACCAGACAAGTCAATATTTATCTTCCCACCTTCCTCAGTGGTATGGATAACTCTGGAAATGATGGCATATTTATCAGTATCATCAAAACCAGCTAATGCTACATTATAACCCTCTCCCCAACTGTCTATTCCAGTTAAGGTTCCGGTCATCTTTACGACTTTTCCTTCTTTGAAAGTCACTTCTTTTTCATAGATTCTTCCATCATCGCACGATGATAAAACAATCAGTGATAGTAGCGATATGGTAATGATAAATTTATTCATCATGTCAATACTAGAATATAACGTAAAATTAGAACGCATATTGCATCATAATCATTGCAGTATGAGTACAGAGTCCCAGTTCGTCAAGATCGCGGTCGATCTGTGTGTCATGTCCCCATCTGCCAGTATATTGGTATGCACCGGAAATCTTGATGTTGGTGTTTGGAACAAAATAGTTTACTACTACGGCTGGCGAATTTATTGAACCGTCTTTGGTGCTGCCATTACGATCCATCCAGTCATATCGGAGACCTAACTGCCATTGCGGTGCTACGAAGTAACCGATTTGTCCGTATGCTCCCCAGAAATTATAGCTGTCGCTTATCTTTTGGCGATCAGTAAACCCTATGTGCATATAATACCCTTCGGCAGTAAAAGACCATTTTCCTTTTAACCATGAGAACTCAACCCCTGCACGGAAGTCATTGGTGCTCTCGCTCTCAGCTTCATTGTTGTAGTTGGCACTTACGCCAATGAGCATCTTGTCAAGGTCCTGCATCTTTGCATTTCCTTGTGTCATCGGCATAGGACCATTTGGCATAAAGGTAAAACGTCCTGCATAGAGTAATGAAGGAAGATGATTGTCGTCGCTTAGTCCTTTTGTTGCACTGTTTACAGCTGCCCCGGTGCCATTAAAGATACCTACCTCGTATCCGAACTTCTTATTTATAACACCATGCATCTCCACGCCAAGGTCGAAGCCTGTTCCGACACTTGGTGTTACAGCATTAAGTGAGTAGGGTAGTATTACTGATGACGTTAATGATGTAGGCAGGAATGGGAAAAGCGTCTCACCGAGAGTTGTCAAGTACGCACTTGTAAATGGCGTCTTGAACTTTCCGGCACGGAAACGTAACTCAGGACTTACAGCATAGTCAATCCATGCTTGTTGGAGTATCGCCCCACCTGATGCGGCTGCATTTATACAGATGTTATAGTCTATCTTTCCAAAAGCTTTACCAGTGAAACCTATTATCGCGTATGGAACGGCAAAACCAGAGTTGGCAATATTGTCTTGGTTATATGCTTTGTCCAAGCCAACGTCATCATAATAACGGTAGCTAAGGTTGCTTTGGAGCATGAGGTATGGCTTGAAAACGAAATTGCCGTCCTGTGACTGTAGTGTGAAACCGCGGTCATCGGCAATTGGTAATACGCCATTTTCCATGTCGTATTTCTTTTCATCTTGGTTGATAGCTTTCTCATCTTCTGGCAGAAGTGTCTCTTTCATGTCATTAGAGAATTGTAAATCTGTGGGTTCAAGTATTTGCTTTGTAACCTCTTCTCTGTTGTCCGCCCATGAGAATGAAACGGAGCAAACTGCCAATAACACGGCGGCAGTACGTAAATTTATTATCTTCATATTTTTATGTTTTTATTATCTTTAATAATACCCCTGGGTTCTTTTATAAGCTTTCCAGGAACTTGACAAGCTGATTGCGCTGTTGTTTATTGAAACTTGCAAATTTCTGTCGGGAGGCGTAAGCTTCTCCTCCGTGCCACATTATAGCTTCAATGAAATTACGGGCACGTCCGTCATGAAGGAAATAAGTGTGTCCGTTTACCTTTTCCTGTAGTCCTATACCCCATAGTGGAGTAGTACGCCATTCATTTCCCATGCACAGACCACTTACATAGTTGTCGTTGAGTCCAACACCCATAATCTCAGAACCCATATCGTGGATCAGGAAGTCTGAATAGGGATGAACCGTCTGGCTACCAAGCCATGGCAAGGCTGTTCCTGCTAACAAGACAGAGCCTCTTGGACGAGTGTGAAGGGTTGTGACATGGCAAAGGTGACATCCGGCTTTATAAAAGAGCTGTTCGCCTGCTTGCACATCAGGGTTGTTAACGTTGCGGCGAGCTGGTACAGCCAGACATTGCATATAAAGGTCAACGTTTTCCATATCCTCGGTTGTGCAGTCAAGCTGTTCGTATGACAGTCCCATCATACTACCTTGGTTGACCTGTGCTTGTCCTTCGCAGATCTCCTCTGGATAGCGGCTGTTAGTGAGACCCATGTCACTTGAAAAGCCAAGCTCGACAGTAAGGTCGGCGTGCTGTGCTTTATTTCCTGAGAGTCCCAGCTGGCGTTTTCCTCGTTCTACGATATAGTTGCATCTGCCGCTGATGCCCCATTCCGGATAATTGCTCTTACGGGCGAGTGCTTCAATTTCGTAAGGGTCGAGTGACATCATCTGACCCATTCCGACATGGCGTAAAGGAATACGCACGGTTAAAAACATGTCTTCTGGACGAATGCTGTCGGCATACCATTCGGTTATAGTCCATTTTGGTACGCATAATGTGTATTTCTCCCCGTCAGGGAAGGTATATGTGGTTGAGTCTATTTCTACTTTAAGTTTGCCTTCTGGCTTTACACCGTATATTGCTTGGTCATGAACGACACGACCATAGTCTTGATAGAATTTTCCATTTTTCTTTGAGACATAAATCAGCATGGATGTAAAACCATAAGAGCCGGAGGCATCTTTGCTTCCGTTCTTTATTGCGGTCCAGTAGGAAGGTTCTGTCCTTCCGGCATTTCGGTGGCAGCTGCCACAGGAATATCCTGCATAGACCGGACCTAATCCGCCACCTACACCGTTCTCATTACTCGTCTTGACATTGTCATAGAGACGGTCACCGGTATTGAAACGGGTGTCATATACGCCTGAAACCCAACTGGCTGGCTGGTCGTAGGAATAAGGCGAACTCATAAAGACTGTCGCCGTGCCAGCTGAGAGAGCATATCCGTTGGGAATATCTATGTCATCAACGTCCAGCTGGTCGCTGTCGTCGCATGCCATTAGTGAACATACCCCCAGAAGTATGCATGAAATCTTGGAAAAACGATTCATAAATGTTTTCATATATGGTATATTTTGAACTTCTGTTCTTTAGCGTACAATAGCGAAGACAGGTCTCCCTGTCCCCGCTTTTGCGTATGTGTGTGCCTGTCAGGTTTTGACAGGTCTCTTATCCATTACTTTACAGTACGGGCTTTTCCATTCTTGAAAATCAGGTATTCCAGTGTATGGAAGCCGCGAAGACTTTGTGCGTCTTCAATCTTCTTGTTGTCCTCATCGTACTCACCAGACCAGTTCAGGTCAGAGAAATCCTGTGACTTCAGGATGTTCACGATACCGCTTTGGTCGAGTGGCCAGCTGTCCATGTTTGGATCGAGACCTTTGTCTGCAACAGGACCGAAGAGGAATGCCTCACTCAGCTCCCATGGCTCGCGGGCAGCCAGCCAAGCATTGGCACAAGCCTCAAATGTAGCATTGCTCGGATTAGCTTTGAACGCTTTTACAGCATTGTCGAGAGCTGTGTTTTTGTTAGCCAAGTCTTTGTAGGTTGGCAGGATGACAGCGTTGACATACTGAGTGACAACAGGGTAGAGAGTCTCATCGTCATTCAGGTTTTCTGTGAAATATGTCTTTAGCTTGTTGCTGATGAAATCCTCCAGGTCTGCGCATGCCTCCATAGCTTCCTTTGAAGCCTGTGAGTTGATGTTGTTACGGAAAGGCTGTGGAATAGCCTGGATTGCATTTGCTGCTGCCTGAATCAGACTCTTGGCTTCTGAGTCCAGATCCGCGTTCTTCTTGGCAAGCACTGCAGAGAGAGAGTTGGTATTGATGGAACCATCGCGACTGCCATAGTAAGCGTTACGGATAGAATAGATGTTGTTTGTATAGTCATCACGTGAATGCCAGCTGTACCATGACTCTACTGCATAGAGTGCCTCAGTCGTCTTACCTGCCACATACAGGTTGTATGGATCGCCGATCTTGGATGCTCCAACCTCAGAAGCGATATCTGCACAGCCGTCAAAGATTGTTTCAACACAAGAGATAGCTGACGGATAGTCATTGCCTTTCTCAAGGAATATCTTGGCATAACTCTTTGAATATACACCGTTGTTGTCATCATTCCAGTATTTGTACAGGTTCTCAGCGTCTGTCTTCAACAAACCAGATACTACTTGCATGTAGTTTGCCCACTGCTCTCCATATTGGGAATTGTAATCCAGGTCGTTGGCATTGTTGATGTCAATGACAATGTTGTTGTCGTCATTGTCATCACCGCATGATGTGAATGTGAGTCCCAAGAGAAGGGCTCCAATAAAAAATAGATACTTTTTCATTTTACTAATTAATTAATGTGAATTGAATTGGTTATTTTATTATTTCTTGCAAAGCAATTATTCCTATTTTTTGTTAAACCATAATGTGTAGGCGAGACCCAGGCGGAACTCGTTCTCGCTGGTATAGTCGCTGGTTCCAAATATCTTGGAGGTTCCTATCTGGCGGGTTGTGTAGTCAGCCTTGACAACTAATCCAGGTAAAGGCTTCCAGTTAAGTCCGAAACTCCAGAGGCTTACCTGACAACGCTTGTCGGCAATCATACCGCTTTCCACTTCCTCTTGAGGATTATAATAATTATAATGTACGAAAGGATATATCGTTGGGAATTTGTTGACATTAGGGAAGAATGCCTTCAGATTGACACCTGCCTCAAAGCTATAGTCCATAACTCGTTTTGCAATAGGTCCGATACGGCTGTATGGTGACTTGCTTGAATAAGTACGGTTCTTTCCCCCTAAACCGACCGTCTCAGTCATGCTTCCGCTAAAGAAGTTGGCGCGTGCCGTGACATATCGGTTGATATATTGTGCGTCGAATGAATACATCAGTATGTTGATGTCACCAAGATCATCGTATGTCACCAGCTTATCTGCATTCTTTCCTGCATTGGGATTATAGAACAGGGATGCTCCGACACGAAGTCCTTGGATACCAGTCCAATTTAAGCGGACAGTATAGGCAGGCGAGCTGAAGTTATCAGTTTCTAAAAAACCTTGTTTGCCACCTTTTACCCAGTTATATAAGTTGACGCCATTTGGGTTGAGTCCTGCCGTAATCATAGCCTCATAGTCAAAAGACGCATATCCACTGCCGAGTGCTCCGAAAACCTCAATACCAGTCTCGTGCCACGTGCAAGGAATAAGTACTGTTGCTCCTTCTGGTCGTGCGGCTGTGAAGAAATTTATTGGCTCGTGGTGAGTGTTCGTTAGACCTACAGGAATAATCAAGTGTCCGGCGCGGACGTTGAACTCTGGGATGATGAGGTGAGTGATATGAAACTGCTCAAGAGCGACCTCTCCACCTTTCTCAACTTCCTGTTCGTATTCTCCGTTCTCAGAACTTTGTCCGACTTCTATCTCATATGCCTGTCCTGTGCCTCCAGCCTCAAACTCAATCTCGGCACCTAATATCCACTTGTCAGAGATTTTGTAGTCACCAGAAAGTACGAAACGTGGTATGGATATCTCGTTGTGGCTGCGTTTCGCATTACCGTTACCACCATAATAACGGTTTAAACCATAGTCTTTAAAGGTGGCGAGCATCTCTCCATAGCCGCCGACCCTGAATCGGTTGAAAGTGCTGTCTTGAACTGCTGGTGGCTCAGACGCATTTGCTATGTTGGCTGATGCGAATCCCAGGATGATGCTTAATATAAGTTTTCTTTTCATTCTTTTATATGTATTTTTTTTCTGGCTGCAAAGGTATTGTGAATCTTAAATATATGCAATACCTAAAAATTATGGATTTTTTATAAAATAAAGCCAAATAAATTAATTTATTTTGTGTGGTTTAAATATAATTAGGTATCTTTGCAAAAGAAAAGTGCAGATTCTTGATTGATGTCTCACCAACGACAGCTTGTCAATATATGTGAATTGAATTGGTTTCCCTTAAACTGTCTGCTGTGCGAGAATTTCAATCATCCCTGCACTTTTCGTTTGCAAAGATAGACTGAAATATTCAATGTCGCAATACTCATAAATTGGTAATAAGGGAAAAATACCTACTTATTATTATTGCACAGTTGGTGATTTTTTATTTATTTTGCATGCGTAACTGATGTTTAATAGGTGATAAGATGAAAAATCAGAAAATGTATGAGGCGGATGACAAGATGATTTCTATTATCCGTGATAATTACGATATTCTTCAAGGGTTGGGGTGCTTCGGCATTAACTTGGGGTTTGGCGACAAGACCGTACGTGAGGTATGTGAGGATCAAAACGTTGATACATATACATTCTTGGCTGTTGTCAATTTCACCATTAATGGGTATAAAGACCTTGATGATGCTGATAAGTTGTCTATTCCCACTTTGCTTCATTATTTGGAGGCAAGTCATGAGTATTTCCTGAATTTCAAATTGCCTCATATACGCAAAGAGCTGGAGGAGGCATTGGACGAGAAAGACAATTTGGCGCGTCTTATCATGAAGCTTTATGACGAATATGCGCACTCTATACAAAATCATATGAAATATGAGGAAAAGACAGTCTTTCCGTATGTTATTGCTTTGCAAGAAGGAAAGGCTGACGGTACGTATGATATAGATACATTTTCCAAGCATCATGGGCAGACCGACGTGAAACTTCGGGAGCTGAAGAACATTATTTTGAAGTACCTTCCATCTGATCTCCTGCATAACAACAAATTGACAGCCGCTTTGTATAATATATATAATTGTGAGACATGGCTCGGTCAGCACGCAGAGGTTGAAGATCATATTTTCATCCCGGCTATCAGGAGGATGGAGCGGAAAATGAAACAAAGTGATGTCTCGGCAAAGATCTCTAATATGATCTACCAGAATCCTAATTCAAATGAAACACTTAGTGACCGCGAGAAAGATGTTGTAATATCTGTTGTTCAAGGAATGACGAACAAGGAAATTGCTGACCATCTTTGTATTTCAATCAATACTGTTATCACACATCGTCGCAATATCGCACGTAAGTTGCAGATACATAGCCCCGCAGGGCTTACTATTTATGCAATAGTTAACAATTTGGTTGACATTACATCTGTTAAATTATAAAAAACTTTTCTTTTTCGGGCAACTTTTTATACATTTTTTGAATGGTTGTTAAAAAAATGTATTATCTTTGCAACTGGATTCGCTCTTCTTTTTGGAAAACTTCGTAGCGGCTTCTTTGGAAAAAGTTGCCCAAAACGGAAAACTTTTGAATGAACGGACTTGCTTAAGTTGACGAAATAAATAAAAGATATGGAAATTAAAAACTTTACTATTACCAAGCGCGACGGTTCGAAGGACCGTTTTTCTTTAGACAAGATTATGAACGCCATCTTAAAGGCGTTTGAAAGTGTTGAATACCCTATTGATTTGGGGTCTATCTCTAAGATACTCAGTCACTTGGATATTCATGATGACATAAAGGTTGAGGATATCCAGAACCAAGTGGAAGAGGCTCTCATGCGCGAGGGATATTATAAGGTGGCTAAGTCTTTTATGCTTTATCGTCAGCAGCATTCTGAGGACAGGGAGACTCTTGCGAAGTTGCAATTTTTGTCAGACTATTGTGACGCGGCAAACGCGGCAACAGGTTCAAAGTATGATGCGAATGCAAATGTCGAGCATAAAAACATTGCAACATTGATAGGCGAGTTGCCTAAATCAAATTTTATCCGTCTTAACCGCAGACTTCTGACAGACCGTATAAAGAAGATGTATGGTAAAGAACTTGCGGATGAGTATATTGATAAGCTGACACATCATTTTATATATAAGAACGATGAGACCAGCCTCGCAAATTATTGTGCGTCTATAACAATGTATCCGTGGCTGATTGGCGGAACAACCTCTATTGGTGGAAACTCTACAGCACCAACAAACCTAAAGAGTTTCTGTGGAGGTTTTGTTAATATGGTCTTTATGGTGTCAAGTATGTTGTCGGGTGCTTGTGCGACACCAGAGTTCTTGATGTATATGAATTATTTTATCGGTTTGGAATATGGTAAAGACTATTATAAGGATCCTGACCGTATAGTTGATTTGTCTTTGAAAAAGCGTTCTATAGATAAGGTTATTACCGATTGTTTTGAGCAGATTGTCTATACACTTAACCAACCAACAGGAGCTCGTAACTATCAGGCCGTATTCTGGAATGTTGCCTATTACGACAAATATTACTTCCAAAGTCTCTTTGGAGAGTTCTTCTTCCCAGATGGAAGTAAGCCGGATTGGGAAGGATTGTCGTGGCTTCAGAAGCGTTTTATGGTGTGGTTCAATAAAGAGCGTACCAAGACGATGTTGACATTCCCTGTTGAGACAATGGCTTTATTGACAAAAGACGGTGAATGTATGGATAAGGAATGGGGAGACTTTACCGCAAAGATGTATGCGGAAGGCCATTCTTTCTTTACCTATATGAGTGATAACGCAGATTCGTTAAGCTCTTGCTGCCGTCTGCGTAATGAGATACAAGATAATGGGTTCAGCTACACTCTCGGTGCCGGTGGTGTGTCAACAGGCTCAAAGAGTGTACTTACCATAAATCTGAACCGTTGTATTCAGTATGCGGTTAATCATAAGATAGACTACAAGGAATATCTCGCAAAGGTCATTGATCTTTGCCATAAAGTGCAACTTGCCTATAATGAGAATTTGAAGGAGTTTCAGGAGCATGGCATGCTTCCATTGTTTGATGCAGGGTATATAAATATTTCGCGTCAGTATCTTACAATTGGCATTAACGGCTTGGTTGAGGCTGCTGAATTCATGGGGCTGAGCATTACTCCTAATGATGAATACCTGCATTTTGTTCAAGGCGTATTGGGTATTATTGAGGAATACAACAGGAAATATCGCACAAAGGATGTCCTGTTCAATTGCGAGATGATTCCTGCAGAGAATGTCGGTGTAAAACATGCTAAGTGGGATAGGGAAGACGGATACTTTGTGCCACGTGACTGTTACAATAGCTATTTCTATGTCGTTGAGGACGACTCTTTGACTATCATTGATAAGTTCAAGCTACATGGCGCACCTTATATTGAGCACTTGACAGGCGGTTCCGCCCTACACATGAACTTAGAGGAGCATCTTTCCCAACAGCAATATGCACAGTTGTTAAAAGTTGCAGCAAAGGAAGGCTGTAATTACTTTACATTCAATATTCCTAATACTATCTGCAATGACTGTGGGACGATAGACAAGCGATATTTGCATGAGTGTCCTCATTGCCATTCGAAGAATGTGGATTACTTGACACGCATTATCGGTTATCTTAAGCGAGTTAGTAATTTCTCACAGCCACGTCAGGAAGAGGCAAGTCGTAGATATTATGCGACACAACAGAAGTTTGTGGTGGCTGCAGAAAAGCAGGAAGCTTGACGGATGCTGAAATACGTAAATACTGGAATAGTCTTTCAGGAAATACCGGACGAGGTGACACTGGCAATTAATATTTCTAATTGCCCGTGTCATTGTCCTGGTTGTCACAGCCATTATTTGTGGGAGGATATTGGACTCCCTCTTAATACAGATGCAATTGATCATTTTGTGAGTGATTTCGGAAACGACATCACTTGTTTTTGTTTTATGGGGGGCGACAGTGATCCTTCTGGCGTAAACCTTCTGGCACAATATATCCATGAGGAGTATCCTGAATTTAAAGTAGGGTGGTATAGCGGTCGCTTACGTATACCATCTATAATAAATAAGGTTGATTTTGATTATATAAAAGTAGGACCTTATATCAGACATCTGGGACCTTTGAAGAGTCCTACAACCAACCAACGGCTTTACAAACGTATGGAGAACGGTGATTTTCGGGATATAACATATCGTTTCTGGAGAAATTAGTTACCTCATCTTCGCATGCTATATTCGCATCCGCAATACTGTTGATTATAGAAATTATATTCCTTAAGCAGTTGGTTGCGTCGGTCGGAGAGTCCACCCTTACGCCAGTTTTGTGCCCAGAAGATGGTACCTGGCACATCAGCCTGCGCAGTCAATCCCGCATGCGTAATCTGGTCAATACTCTTCCATCGTGATGATGCCAATGTCGTCGTGAAATAGGTTAGTCCCAGTTCACGTGCTTTTTTTGCTGTGGCTGTCAAACGTAGGCGGAAGCACAGCTCGCAACGTCTTCCCCTTTCCGGCTCCTGTTCCATGCCACAAGACTGGTGCCCTTGGCGACAGTCTGTTGGACCTTGTTTTATCAGTCCCCCGCCGCTGACGAGGGACTGGTGCCCTTGGCGACAGTCTGTTGGACCTTGTTTATATGTCTCTTGCCACAGGCGGGAGATCTGTCGCAGCCAATCCTGATGATTGTAATCACCGTCAATCCATTGGATTCCCAAACTGTCAGCATGTCTCTTACTTTCCTCTTTTCTGATGGTATATTCCTCTATCGGATATATATTCGGATTGAAATAGAATATAGTAGGACGGATATCGTTTGCTAACATCCATTCTACTATGGCAGATGAACATGGAGCGCAACAGGCATGGAGAAGAACCTCGCTGATTCCTTCCGGAGGTTGTATGGGACACCTTTTCTTTTTCATACTTTTGCCTTGTTTCAGGATTCTGTAATGAGGTGTACATCCTGTTGTGGGAAAGGTATTTCAATACCGTGCTCATTCAGCGTGCGATATACCGTATCCATAATATCGCTTACAACATATATCTGTTTGACGGCATCAACCCAGCACAATACCTTGAAATTGATACTGCTGTCACCAAATTCTGTAAATATTACTCTTACTTGTTTCTCCGGATCCAACAGTGGGTGGTGCAGCTGATTAAGGGCTTTCTCAACGTAGCCAATAACCTCCTTGGTATTACATCCATAGGCAACACCGAATGGTATTGTAGAAAGTACGAATCCATGATTCTTGGTCAGGTTCTTGTAATTCTTGGTGAAGAGCTGAGAATTGGTGAAGGCAATAACAGAGCCGTCAATGGCTTCCAACATTGTAGATGTATAGCTTATGGAGCTAACCTTACCTTTAATACCCTCGAGTTCAATCCAGTCACCTACTTTTACTCGTCCTGCCATTAGTGATATTCCATAATATATGTTTTCCAAAATATCCTTCATCGCAAAACCGATACCGGTAGAGAGACCTCCTGAAATAACGACAAGCCATGTGTTGCTGACATGGAGGATTCCCATGCTGATGAGGAACCAGAGTCCCCATACCAATACCTGAAGCACATTGACGAACATCACAGACCGCGACTCGGCTGTTGACTCATCTTTTTTGCGGAGGTACTGTTTTACTAATGCCTTACTGGTGTGGTTGATGTAGTTGAATATCAGATATAGCACGGCAACTTGAGATAATCCAAAGATGCTGATCTTAATATATGGAGTGTCGATGAAATGGGTCTTAAACATATCCCAGGTGAGACTGCTCAGGTTGAAAACATCTGCAGCCCAATATACAGACAGTAGGAAAGAGTATACTACGAGGGCAGGCAGAAGTACGTAATATATGAGTCGGAAGAACCAAACCTCAGTGATCTGCTTCTCATGCATTTTATTCCGCTTGCGGTATTCGTTCAACCAATCTTTTATGCAAGCAAGTGTTAGTAAACATGTCATCTGCATAATCCACCAGATCAGCAGTTGAACGGATAGGAGTGTGTATCCGAGCCATGATGAGACTGTTGATACAATAAAAACCAATAATGATGTGTACGTAAGATACACGTCGTACTTTGGTACATTCTTATTTTGCCGTTTAATGACACTCCATTGCCATAGTGTGCATATCAGAAGTATTGGTGGCAGTAGCACATCGACAATATCGGTAGGGATGAGCACAATTCTGAATGCTATGACCAGAAATCCCACAACTATCAGTGGAGAGTATATGCGGAAAGCACTTTTAATCTGATTGGCGTCGACACGCAGAAGCAATGAGATAAGGATGACAGCCAGCAACCATGAGTATTCTATAAGCAGACCACTTGCCATGATAAGGAAGTTCTGCTGGAAAGTCAAGCGGATGATTCCTAAGATGATTGCCAGCGTCACGACGCTTGTCGCAAGTGTGATACAAGTCCGTTTTGCCATATACTTCTCATACCATGTGGATATGTTGGAGTTTTTGAGCTTCTCGGCTTTCCTCAGTAGTCTGGTCATAATGAAACGGAAGGCAATGAAGTTCAGCAGGATGGAAATGATTCCATAGACGGTAAGGATGCCGAATAATCCCAGGATCCATTTCGAATCCCATTGCGATTTCACCATGTCAGTGGGGGTGTATTTCTCAGCAATAGCAGACCGTGCCTCCAGAAGTTTCCAGTTCATCTGACTTAATATCTTCAGGTAGTTTGTTCCACCGTTACGGAAAATATTGGTCTGTATCTCCTGATAACGTTTATTGGCATAGTCATTGAGACTTTTTAGGCGTCGTTCTGTCATTTCATACCACACCATGTTTTCCTGGAGCGACTCATTGGAGTCTTTAAGCATTCGCCTGATATTGACAGCTAAGGTGAGACACACGTTCCTGTCAATCTTTGCCTGTTCTGTCAGACGCATGGTTGGCATCTTGCTCAGCACGTCAATCAGTGAGTCATATCTGGCAATGTCAGAGCTGCTCCTGTTAACAAACTGCTTGAACGGAGCTATCTCACGCTGGAATTCATTATATTGTTCCGTTGCCTCATGACAAGCATAGGTCAAGTCAAAGACATAGTCGGTTTTCTGGGAATAGAGCATCAGTGAGTTCTGGGAAGAACGCCCCATGATATCACGAAGAGTGTTCAGGACATGTTCGCTGCGCATCTTGGAACCCAATAACCGGTCCTGCTGCTCACGATGGTAGGTTGTCAGCTCATGTCGAAGTACAGCTAATGACGAGTTGATGTCTTTTTCCTTGAGTACTGCGTGTGCTGGCATAATCATCATGATAAGTAATGCCAGAATGAGGAGTTTCTTATTATTCATGTAATTTGTATTTCTTCGTATGTTTACGTTTGCAAAGATAATGCAAACCGAAGACAATACAAAATAAATCTTATTTATTTTTATTGTTGAGGTGCTGCTTATTTTATAAAAAGATAATGCAAACCGAAGACAATACAAAAAAAATATGTAACTTTGTGACGCTTTTTAAGAAATAGACTATGATGTATATAATTGCGGACAGTGGCAGTACTAAGACAGATTGGTGCGCTGTTGATAAAAATGATGGTTTAGTTAAGGTAAATGTACAAACATCTGGGATTAATCCTATTCATCAGAAGGACGAGGATATCCGTGTCGTGTTAGAGAAAGAGCTCTTGCCCGCATTAGGTGAACAAGATATAGTCTTTAATGTGGATGAGGTGTTTTTCTATGGTGCCGGGTGCATCCCTGAAACACATTTGAGGATGAAAAGTCTTATAGGTAGTATATTTCCAGAAGATGTCAAGGTTGAGGTTGCCACGGACTTGTTGGGTGCTGCGCGTGCATTATGTGGTTGCACGGAGGGAATCGCATGTATCTTGGGAACAGGAGCAAATAGCTGCTTATATGATGGAAATGGAATAGTTGACAATGTGCCGCCATTAGGCTATATCCTTGGAGATGAGGGTAGTGGAGCGGTATTGGGAAAGCTTTTCTTGAATGCTTTACTGAAACGTGACTTGCCAAAAGAACTCGGAGACTTGTATTTTAAGGAAAGCGGTCTTACATATTCTGATATTATAGAGAATGTGTATAGGAAACCTTTAGCTAACCGTTTTATGGCAGGAATTGCAAAGTTTATAGCGTGCCATAAAGACGATTTCCCCATGTTGTGTAATCTGGTTATGGACAATTTCCATTCTTTCTTTAGGAAAAATGTTGTGAAGTATAAAACGTTAGAATCGGATTGTCCAGTGTCAGCGGTAGGTAGTATCGCCTGGTTTTTTAGGGAAGAGTTGCGAGAAGTTGCGACACTTGAAGGCTTTACTTTGGGTACAGTCTGTCGGGCTCCAATGGACGGCTTGATACGATTCCATCTGGGCGAAAATGTCTAAAACGAATGCTTTTTATGCGTTTTTAGTAGATTTTGATAAGAGAATGCTTGTTTTTGACAAACAGATAAACGATTATTTTTGTATTTTTGTGTCGTCTTAAAATAAGTATTGATTGAATTATGAATAAAAGGATGGTGCATTTGCTGTTGTTCTTACTGCCGTTTACTTTTATGGCAGCAAAAGAGACCGCAATAGATGACCTTATTCTCAATTTTGACAAGAGTCGTGACGTGTCAACTGCAAATGCTCTTTTTGCGATATTTCAGAAAGAAGGTGTCACTGAAAGTCAATTGTTGTTTGACAGGAATGTAAGCCAAGACTCCTTGCAGAAGACGACTTGGTATTGGACGGCAGAATATCTCTATAGCATGCAGGACTACTCTCGTTCTACAGATTATGCTTTGAAAGCATTACCTCTTTTACATTCTGGTAATGACCGTCAGGCTGAGAGTGACTGTCTGTCCTTGATTGCGATAAGTTATTTTGGGAATAGTGAATACCAGAATGCCGCAAAGTTTGCAAAGATGTGTTATTCACTTGACAAACAGTCCGGGGATGCCAGTCGAATCAGTTCTTCATTGAATACTATTACTGCGATATATTTAGCCGCAAAGCAGCCAAAGGAGGCTGAGAAGTATATTCTGAAGGCTATAAGCGTAAACTCTCAAGTGAATGATCCCAAGCGAATGGCTACATTAAAAGGCATCGCTTCGGAAGTATATCATCAGCTTGGTGATGATGTGAAGGCTCTCGAGTATGCGCAAGAGGCTTTGAGTATTGACGAGAAGCTGGGGAATGAAGAAAAAATCGCAATACATCTTTCTCAGATGGCATCTGCATATATTGGTATCGGACAGATGGCTAAAGCCAAGGAGGTGTTATTAAAGGCAATTAAAGTATTTCGTAAATATAATAATGACAAGTCCTTGGGTATCAGCTATAACCAAATAGGTGAGATATTACTTGGAGAAGGGCAGAAAACGGAGGCTCGAACATACTTTGAGCAGGCTGCTACTCTTTTTAAGAATCTGGGTGACATGTATAATGAAAGTCGTTCGCGACTTGGGTTATATAATTCATTGAAAGACACTGACGCTTCGCTGGCAATGCAAAACCTTGAGCGCTACAATGCTCTGAAAGATTCCATATATACTCATGAGACAGGAAAGATGTTGAGTGAATATAGTGTTAAATATGGAAATGAACAACTTCTTGCCGAGAACCAACAGGTCCATCATGACATGCGTACTATAATGATAATCGGTTTGCTTATTATACTCTTCCTTATCGCACTTGGTATTTTCGCATGGATAATGATAAAGAAGCGAGGTAGGGAATACCGGAGTCTCAATGACAGTATGGACCAGCTGAAGACCGAATATGGACAATTGACCAATCATTATCAGAATGCAATAAAGACTAACAAACAAGAATATGATGACGAACTGTCACAGAGTGACAAGGAATTCTTGGAGAAAACGGTGTTCGTAATAAATGAGCAGATAGATAAAGGACAGGTGGATGTGGACACAATAGCTCAGAGAATGTGCCTTAGTTCTTCTCAGTTCAGGCGAAGACTGACGGTACTAACAGGTGAGCGTCCTCAAAGTTATATCCAAGGTTTGCGAATGCAGAAAGCACGTCATTTGCTTGATAATCATCCAAACTTGTCCATAGCGGATGTCGCTATTCGGTGCGGATATGACGAGAACTCAAATTTCACTCGTAGCTTCAAGCGGGTGTTTGGTATGACACCTTCAGAATACCAGTCAATGAGAAAACAATCTTAAACTACTAAAATATGGCAGAGAATCCTTTGATATATCCGGAGTTGGAAAATTGGCGCAAAAATAACGCATTGAGATATTCGGGTGAGCAGTTGGACAAACTGTTGCATTTTCAAGATATGTTGGAAGAGCAGGTGCAGAAATATATCCAGAAAAACGGGTTTGAGAATATTCTGGCACAACGGGATAGCAACCGGAATAGGCAAGGTACAGAGAACCTGAGTGGTATAGATATGGAAGACTATCTTGAGAAATAGGCATGTTATTAACACTAATATATAAAATAATGTGGTTTCTTGGACTGGCAAAATCTTCAATAGGAACCTAATATTAATTCAGCCAGTCTTTGGTGGGACATTTGGTCCCACCTTTCTTTTGTTCTTATTTATTTCATAAATTTCTCACATTTGGCAAAGAAAAAAGCTTTCTTTGCTCTCATTTAATCGAAATTTTCGTACCTTTGCATCGTTTTTGAAAAAGTATACAAAATTAGTAATTTTTTATATATATGTTGTTTACTTTATTTGTTACCGTTTTGATAACGGCCGTTTTCTTAGTTGTGGCAGCTTATGTCATGGCTAAGTTACTTGGACCGAGGTCATACAATGCAATAAAGGGACAGCCATTTGAGTGTGGTATTCCGACACATGGAAGCTCATGGCTTCCAATGAATATCGGATACTATCTCTTTGCGATTCTATTTCTCATGTTCGATGTGGAGACGGTATTCCTCTATCCATGGGCAGTAGTCGTGAAGTCATATGGTCCTATGGCATTGGCTACTATCGGTTTCTTTTTGTTGGTTTTGGTTTTGGGCTTGGCTTATGCCTGGCGGAAAGGAGCACTTGAATGGAAGTAAGAAAACCTAAGATCAAGAGTATTCCTTACGAGGAATTCAAGGATAATGCTCGTCTTGAGGAACTCATGAGAGAGCTTCATGAGGGTGGAGTGAATGTTGTTACAGGTAATCTGGACCAGCTGATAAACTGGGGACGTTCTAATTCTTTATGGTCTTTGACATTTGGTACGTCGTGTTGCGGAATAGAATTCATGGCAGTGGGGTGTGCCCGCTACGACTTTTCCCGTTTTGGCTTTGAGGTGACTCGTAACTCTCCGCGTCAGGCGGATTTGATTATGACTGCCGGTACCATCACCCATAAAATGGCTCCAGCCTTCAAACGCTTGTATGACGAGATGGCAGAGCCAAAATATGTTGTTGCCGTGGGTGGATGTACCATCAGCGGAGGACCGTTCAAGTCCAGTTACCATGTGGTGAAGGGCATTGACGAGATCGTTCCTGTGGATGTGTATATCCCTGGCTGTCCTCCACGTCCGGAGGCTATCCTCTATGGTATGATGCAGTTGCAGCGTAAGGTTAAGATAGAGAAATTTTTCGGTGGTGCCAATCATAAGCAAAACAAGGAAGAGCGTGAGTTGGGACTTTCCAATGAGGCTATCGCCTCAGGCTGGGAAAGGAAGCCGATAGTTGTTACAGATGTTCCGCAGGAGTTCATAGAGGAAGTAAAGAATGCTCAGGAATCTCCAAATAAACCAGCAAAAACAGAGGAGGCTGCAAAATGAAATTAGAAAATCAGATATTTGGTTTTGACAGCTTCGCTAATGATATGCGAGAGCTGAAAGAGAAGAACGGATTCGATTATCTTGTTACGATTATCGGTGAGGACTTTGGTGAGGAAGGATTAGGGTGTATATACATCTTGGAGAATACAAAGACTCATGAGCGTACTTCTGTCAAGATGATTGCCCGTCAGGTATGTGGAGTCTCAAAGGATATTACAGAGCATGTTATTCCGACGGTATGTAATATCTGGCGTGTCGCAGACCTGCTTGAACGTGAGGTATTCGACTTCTATGGTATCAAGTTTCTCGGTCATCCTGATATGCGCCGTCTTTTCTTGCGTAACGATTTCAAAGGCTATCCATTCCGAAAAGACTGGAAGTTTGATGACAGCTATACACTTGACGATGACGTTGAGGTTGAATATGGTTGCGAATATTCTTTGAAAGACGGAAAACTGGTATGCAAGCAAAACCGCCTTTTCACAGATGATGATTATGTAATCAATATCGGACCGCAGCATCCGTCAACACATGGTGTGTTACGTTTGCAGACTGTTCTTGATGGCGAGACCGTGAAGCGCATCTATCCTCATCTTGGTTACATCCATCGTGGAATAGAAAAGATGTGTGAGAGCTATACATATCCACAGACGTTGGCATTGACAGACCGCCTCAATTACCTTTCTGCTATGATGCATCGCCATGCATTGGTTGGAGTCATCGAGGAAGCCATGGGAATAGAGCTGACAGAACGGATAAAGTATATCAGGACAATCATGGATGAGTTGCAGCGACTCGACTCCCATTTGCTCTATTGTGGATGTTGCGCACAAGACTTGGGCGCATTGACAGCATTCCTCTATTGCATGCGTGACCGTGAGCATGTGCTCAATGTCATGGAAGAGACCACAGGTGGGCGACTCATACAGAATTACTATCGTATTGGAGGATTGCAAGATGATATTGATCCGGACTTTGTTGAAAATACGAAGAAACTGTGTAAGTATCTCCGACCGATGATTCAGGAGTATATGGATGTGTTTGGAGATAACATCATTACCCACAATCGTTTTGAGAAAGTCGGAGTAATGGGACTTGATGACTGTATCAGTTATGCTGTGACTGGTCCTGCCGGACGTGCTGCAGGATGGACTAACGATGTCCGTAAGTCTCATCCGTATGATATGTATGATAAGGTGGAATGGAAGCAAATCACAGCTACTGGTTGTGACTCCATGGATCGCTATCTTATTCATATTCAGGAGATGTACCAGAGCCTTGATATTATCGAGCAGCTTATTGACAATATTCCTGAAGGTGATTTCTACATAAAGCAGAAACCAGTTATAAAGGTACCGGAAGGACAATGGTACTTCTCTGTTGAGGGTGCCAGTGGTGAGTTTGGTGTTTATATCGATTCGAAAGGCGATAAGAGTCCGTACCGTCTAAAGATGCGTCCGATGGGCTTGTCTCTTGTTGGTGCACTCGACCCAATGTTGCGTGGTCAGAAAATAGCTGACCTTGTAACGACAGGTGCCGCTATTGATTTTGTAATACCAGACATTGACAGATAGTTAAAAGGTAAAGAAAGTAAGATTATGTTTGACTTTTCTATAGTAACACAATGGATTGACGACCTTCTCCGAAACACTTGGGGGTTAGGAGATTTCTGGTCGATACTGATTGAGTGCGTGCTGATTGGACTGCTCATTATTGTGGGTTATGCCATGCTTGCAATCGTACTGATATTCATGGAGCGTAAAGTCTGTGCCTACTTCCAGTGCCGTATTGGTCCTATGCGAGTGGGGCCATGGGGAGTACTACAGGTGTTTGCCGATGTTCTGAAGATGCTCATAAAGGAGATCTTCGCTGTCGACAAAGCTGATAAACTGCTTTATTTCTTAGCTCCAATACTGGTTATTGTTGCTTCTGTCGGCACCTTCTCATTCCTTCCATGGAACAAAGGGGCGGAGATTCTCGACTTCAATGTTGGCATATTCCTTATTACGGCTGTGTCAAGTATTGGGGTGCTTGGTATTTTCCTTGCAGGATGGGCAAGTAACAATAAGTATTCTGTCATATCCGCTATGCGCGCTGCCGTACAGATGATTTCATATGAGATGTCATTGTGTCTCTGTCTGATATCAGCCGTGATTCTTACAGGTACTATGCAAATGAGCGGTATCGTGGAAGCGCAGACAGGACCATGGCGTTGGCTTATATTCCAAGGGCATATCCCCGCACTCATAGCCTTTATAGTATTCCTTATTGCAGGCAATGCAGAGGCAAACCGCGGACCTTTTGATATGGCTGAGGCTGAGAGTGAGCTGACGGCAGGTCACCATACCGAGTATTCTGGTATGGGATTCGGATTCTTCTATTTGGCAGAGTATCTAAATCTCTTTGTTATCTCTGGACTGGCAGCAGCCGTCTTTCTTGGCGGTTGGGCACCTATAAACATAGGTGTTGAGGCTTTTGACAATGTAATGAACTATGTTCCAGGCATTGTATGGTTCCTTGGCAAGACTTTCTTCCTTGTTTGGATTCTCATGTGGGTACGCTGGACTTTCCCACGTCTGCGTATCGACCAGATCCTGAAATTGGAGTGGAAGTATCTGATGCCACTTACATTGCTCAACCTTGTCCTGATGACCGTTGTAGTGGCATTCGGCTGGTATTTGAAATAGAAGTTCATTAATTCATAGCTTTGAGTTTAGGACTTTTTTAGACAAATAAGAAGAAATGGAAATGGAAAATAATCAATCATATTTCGGTAGTGTTGCCAAGGGATTGAAAACATTGGCAACTGGATTGAAGGTTACGTTTAAGGAATACCTTACTCCCAAATCTACTGAGCAATATCCGGAGAACCGCAAGACAACTTTGCATGTGGCAAAGCGTCATCGTGGCAGGCTGGTCTTCAAACGTGATGAGAATGGTAACCATAAGTGCGTGGCATGTACCATGTGTGAGAAGGCTTGTCCGAATGGAACTATCAAGATTCTTTCAGAGATGGTGACCAATGAGGAGGGCAAGAAGAAACGCCAGCTGGTTGACTATCAGTATGATCTTGGGGATTGTATGTTCTGTCAGTTGTGTACCAATGCTTGCAATTTTGACGCAATTGAGTTCACTAATGATTTTGAGAACAGTGTGTTTGACCGTGGTAGCTTGGTTCTGCATCTTGACAAGGAAAAGTATGAGGGCGGTAGCCTTCCAAACCTGATTGATGGAGGGGCTCCAATAACTATCGGTAAGTTTAATACGAAAAAGAAATAAGGAATATGGCAAATCAAGTAATGTTCGGAATACTTGCCGTGGTCATCTTGGCTGCCGCCGTATTCTGTGTAATGACGAAGCGCATCATGCGGGCAGCAACGGCATTGCTGTTTGTGCTCTTCGGTGTGGCAGGACTTTATTTCCTGCTTGATTATACCTTCCTTGGTGCCGCACAGATTAGTATTTACGCGGGAGGTATTACAATGATTTATATTTTTGCTATCCAGCTGGTGTCGAAACGTTCACTGCAAGGTCTCTCTGAGAGCTTTTCCGGTAAGCGTGTCGTAACAGGTGGCTTAGTTGCTCTCTTGGGCTTCGCAACCGTCGCTGGCGTGTTGCTGAAGAATAATATTATGACAGCTGCAGTAAAGCAAGCAGACGTTGAGGTTCCGATGTCAACAGTAGGCTCTACACTTATGGGGGCAGGAAAGTACAATTATGTTCTTCCATTCGAGTTCATCTCATTGTTTCTGCTTGCGTGCATTATAGGCGGACTTGTAATACTCAACAAAAAGAAAGGAGAATAAGTTATGGTACCAATAGAATGTTATTTATTGCTGAGCGCTCTCTTGTTCTTCATTGGTGTGTTTGGTTTTGTCACACGACGGAACCTCATCGCAATGCTTATTTCTGTTGAGCTGGTGCTGAATGCTGTCGACTTGAATTTCGCAGCCGTGAACCGTATGCTCTTTCCAGAGCAGATGGAAGGCTTCTTCTTCACGCTTTTCTCCATTGGAGTAAGTGCGGCAGAGTCAGCGGTGGCTATTGCGATAATAATAAACGTTTACCGCCACTTCCATAGTGATCAGGTGAACAGTATAGAAAACATGAAATTATAATGATTATGGATTACAGTTATGTCTTTTTGATATTGCTTCTGCCTGCTCTCTCTTTCGTTATATTGGGTTTGGCTGGTATGAAGATGCCGCATAAGGTCGCAGGTCTTATCGGTACTACGTCATTGGGAATAGTCACAATACTGTCCTATCTTACGGCATTCTCTTATTTCGGTGCTGACCGTATTGCTGATGGGACCTATCAGACGATTGTTCCGTATAACTTTACATGGCTACCATTGGGCAACCTGCATTTCGACATAGGAATCCTTCTGGATCCTATCTCTGTGATGATGCTTATAGTCATCTCTACGGTAAGCTTGATGGTACATATCTATTCTTTCGGTTACATGCATGGGGAGAAAGGTTTCCAGCGTTACTATGCTTTCTTGTCACTTTTTACCATGTCAATGTTAGGGTTGGTTGTGGCAACTAACATTTTCCAGATGTATCTGTTCTGGGAGCTCGTAGGTGTGTCATCCTATTTGCTTATTGGCTTCTACTACCCATTGGGAGCAGCTGTGTCAGCGTCAAAGAAGGCATTCATTGTGACACGCTTTGCTGATATGTTCTTCCTTATCGGTATACTTATCTTCGGCTATTACACAGAGTCGTTCAGCTTCTCTTTTGCCGGTGATATACTGATGGGAGAGGGTACGACACCTTTCATCAATGCCAATGCGGCTAAGGCGGTGACTGCCGGTGCGATGATTCTTCCGACGGCCTTAGTGTTGATGTTCATAGGTGGTGCAGGTAAGAGCGCAATGTTCCCATTGCATATATGGTTGCCTGACGCCATGGAAGGTCCTACTCCTGTCTCGGCATTGATACATGCAGCTACGATGGTTGTAGCTGGAGTATATCAGGTTGCGCGATTGTTCCCATTGTGGATAGAGTATGCTCCACAGGCAATGAGTATTATTGTCTGGGTTGGTGTCTTCACTGCGTTCTATGCAGCTGCGGTAGCTTGCGCACAGAGCGATATCAAGCGTGTACTTGCTTTCTCGACAATCTCTCAGATTGCGTTTATGATGGTTGCCCTTGGCGTTTGTCTGCCAAGTCATGAGGAAGGTGTCATACTCGACAACCATGCTCAGTTAGGTTATATGGCAAGTATGTTCCATCTGTTCACGCATGCGATGTTCAAGGCTTGTCTGTTCCTTGGAGCAGGTTGTATCATCCATGCCGTACACTCTAACGAGATGGCTTTAATGGGTGGACTGCGAAAGTATATGCCTGTTACTCACATTACGTTCTTGATTTCATGTCTTGCTATTGCCGGTATACCATTCTTCTCTGGCTTCAGCTCAAAGGATGAGATTATCACGGCATGTTTCGCATACAGTCCTGTAGTGGGATGGATTATGACGGGAATCGCTGCCATGACAGCTTTCTATATGTTCCGCCTATACTATGGTATCTTCTGGGGAACAGAGAATGCGGGAAAACATTGTCATGAAGAGGAAGGTTCGGCACATGAGCACCATACTCCACATGAGGCTCCATTATCAATGACAATACCTCTTGTTATATTATGTGTCATAACAGTAGGTGTGGGTGTATACACCACTATCGCCGGCTTTGCAGGCTGGGGTGGAAGCTTCGGAAGCTTTGTCTCTGCGAGCGGACAGGATTACACTATTCATTTCGATACGCAGATAGCATTGACGTCGACAATAATAGCTATTCTTAGTATTTGTGTCGCCACATATATATATAAAGGTGAGAGCCAGCCAATTGCCGACAGACTATATAAGACGTTCCCGAAGCTGCACCGTGCGGCTTACAAGCGTTTCTATCAGGATGAGATATGGCAGTTCGTAACTCATAAGATCATCTTCCGCTGTATAAGTATGCCTATCGCATGGTTCGACAGACATGTCGTTGACGGTACGTTTAACTTTATGGCTTGGGGTGCCAATGAGGCTGGTGAGTCTATCCGTCCGTGGCAGAGTGGCGACGTACGCCAGTATGCCGTATGGTTCATTACGGGCTCTGTGGCGATTACCCTTATTTTGCTTGCTTTTGTATAATAATGTAATAACGAAATAACGAAAATGACAATACTAACATTATTCGTAATCATCCCCGCATTGATGCTTCTTGGGTTATGGCTCGCTCGTAATCTCAATCAGGTGCGTGGTGTGATGGTGACAGGCTCCAGTCTCTTACTGCTCCTGTCTATATGGCTGACGATAGATTTCATTCAGCAAAGAGCTGGTGGCAACACCGACCTTATGCTGCACACCTACAGTGTGGCATGGTTCAAGCCGCTCAACATCTGTTATGCCATCGGCGTTGACGGTATCTCAGTTGTGATGTTACTGCTATCAAGTATTATTGTCTTTACAGGAACGTTTGCCTCTTGGCAGCTGAAGCCTATGACAAAGGAGTATTTCCTTTGGTTCACACTTCTGTCAACAGGTGTATATGGTTTCTTCATCTCCGTTGACATGTTCACAATGTTCATGTTCTATGAGGTGGCACTGATACCGATGTATCTGCTTATCGGAGTTTGGGGAAGCGGTAACAAGGAGTATTCTGCCATGAAGCTTACTCTGATGCTCATGGGAGGATCCGCATTGCTCATCCTTGGTATCCTTGGCATATATTTCTTCAGTGGGGCTACCACAATGAATGTAAATGAGATAGCTTCTATGCACAATATTCCTGTTCAGGTACAGAAGGTGTTCTTCCCCTTTGTGTTCATAGGTTTTGGTGTCCTCGGAGCATTGTTCCCATTCCATACATGGTCACCTGACGGTCATGCCAGTGCTCCTACGGCAGTCTCTATGCTCCATGCGGGTGTACTGATGAAGCTCGGAGGATATGGTTGCTTCCGTATCGCTATGTATCTGTTGCCAGATGCCGCGCGTGAGCTGTCTTGGATATTCATCATCCTTACCACAATATCTGTAGTCTACGGTGCTTTGTCTGCATGTGTGCAAACAGACTTGAAGTATATTAACGCATATTCGTCAGTGTCTCACTGTGGACTGGTGCTTTTTGCATTGCTTATGATGACTAAGACTGCATGCACAGGTGCTATACTTCAGATGTTGTCCCACGGACTGATGACTGCTCTCTTCTTTGCCCTCATCGGTATGATATACGGACGTACTCACACACGTGACATCCGTAAGTTGGGAGGATTGATGAAGATCATGCCTTTCCTCGCAGTAGGATATGTTATCGCTGGTCTTGCCAACCTCGGTCTTCCAGGGTTCTCCGGTTTCGTGGCTGAGATGACTATCTTTGTAGGGTCATTTGGTGCCAACCTTGCTGACGGCTCGCCAGACTTCTTCCGTCGTACGGCTACAATCATTGCGTGTACGTCCATAGTCGTTACCGCAGTCTACATCCTTCGTGTCGTAGGAAAGATTCTTTATGGTAAGGTTGCGGACCCGCATTACGAAGAGCTTACTGATGCGACATGGGATGAGCGCGTAGCTGTCATCTGTCTTATAGCTTGTGTGGCTGGATTGGGCTTGTTCCCGTTGTGGGCAAGCAATGCCATCACTGATGCTGTGGCTCCTATTCTTCAGCATATTGGTACAGTAGCAACATTATAATGTCAGGAGGAAACAGATTATGAATACATATAGTGATTTCTTATCAATGATACCGGAGGCTGCTCTTTTGGCTGCCTTGATAATATTGTTTGTAGCTGATTTCGTCTCCAGCAAGAGGGAGGAGCGCTCATGGCTTAATCCGTTGGCTTGCCTGCTGATGGTGCCGGCAATTGTTCTTCCTCTGTGCTGTACCAAGGAGGTTCACCTCTTCGGTGACATGTATCGTAACCTCTTCGGCGTGAATGTCGTCAAGTCTATTCTTGCCGCAGGTACGCTTATCGTCTTCATCATGAGTAAGGAGTGGGCAAAGAGCTCAAAGAAAGAAGGTGAGTATTACATGCTAATGGTCTCAACATTGCTTGGTATGTTTGTGATGATGAGTGCTGGACATTTCCTGATGTTCTTCCTTGGACTCGAGATGGCAAGTGTGCCTCTTGCATGTGCGGTGGCTTTCGACGCTCATCGCAACAACAGTGCGGAGGCTGCGGCAAAGTATATTCTTATGGCTACTTTCTCCAGTGGTGTAATGCTCTTTGGCATCAGTTTCATCTATGCCGCTTGCGGAACACTCTATTTCGATGATGTTGCAAACCGCCTGCCTTCACTCTATCAACAGGCTTCCATGCTTGTCATAGGTCTGGTGTTCTTCTTCAGTGGACTGGGATTCAAGCTCTCACTCGTGCCGTTCCATTTCTGGACAGCTGATACTTATCAAGGTGCTCCTACACCTGTCACAGGTTATCTGTCTGTAATATCAAAGGGTGCGGCTGCTTATACCTCGCTTATCATCCTCTTCCATGTTTTTGCTGTCATGGTTTCTGTTTGGGAGATTATGATTTATATCGTAATAGTATTGTCTATAACGATAGCGAACCTCTTTGCTATCAGACAGACAGAGTTGAAGCGTTTCATGGCGTTCTCGTCAATATCGCAGGCTGGTTATATCATGCTGGCTGCAGTGGGTACCGACTGGAAGATGAGTGCCACGGCTTTGGTTTACTATGTCTTG
Organism: uncultured Prevotella sp.; assembly: GCA_905236455.1. Taxonomy (GTDB): domain Bacteria; phylum Bacteroidota; class Bacteroidia; order Bacteroidales; family Bacteroidaceae; genus Prevotella. The sequence goes on from CAJOPT010000097.1 coordinate 65,866, forward strand.
ATATATATCGTAGCAAACATGAGTGTCTTTACTATCATATCTGTGGTGGAGCAGAAGAACGGGGGACGTACTGAGATGTCTGACTATGATGGGTTCTATCAGACAAATCCTAAGCTGGCGTTCCTCATGACGCTCGCTCTCTTCTCACTTGGTGGTATACCACCGTTTGCTGGTATGTTCAGTAAGTTCTTCGTATTCATGGCGGCTGCAAAGTCTGGCTTCCCGTTGGCTTATGCACTTGTGTTCATTGCTTTGATTAACACGGTGGTGTCATTATACTACTATTTGCTTATCGTAAAGGCTATGTATATCAAGAAGACCGATACACCACTGCCTACGTTCGAGAGTGATTGTGGCACGAAGCTCGCACTGACAATATGTACGGCAGGAATAGCCCTCTTTGGTGTCTGTTCTTGCATCTTCGACTGGTTGTACACGGCACTACAATAAGTATATGCGGTTTAAGTTGACACCTGTCTGTAACGGGAGTCAACTTAAACCTTTTCCTTTAAAAATCAATTTTTTGCTATCACGCTATCACTTTATCGTCCGTAACACCCGTAAACACTGGATTTCTTGGAGTAGGATAGGGATTTTCCAATCACACTTGCTGTCACCATAGCTGTCACACTGCTGTCATGTACACCAAAGTAGTGTTCCAA
>CAJOPT010000098.1 GCA_905236455.1 uncultured Prevotella sp.
AGCGACTGAAAGAAACCTGTCACACTTGCGTCACAGGTAATTAAATTCCGTAAATGCCTGATAATCAGAGGTGTTTTAATCCAAAAAAGGTCGTTTTTGCTTAAAAATGGGTATTTCTGGTGCGTCTCACGTGCGTCACACCGCATTTTTAGCATATACCTGTGACGCAAATGCGACACGATACCCGTAAAAATACCTCATTCCGCACACTCCTCCCACTCATCCCGCACTCGATGCGGGAACTCCATTAGCATTGATATTGACATAGTAGAGCTATCATATAGACTTGCTAAAGCATACATCTTCCATTCCAATAGTTATGCTATGAGAAAAAAGTTGTTACAACTTTTCAAATTCTTGTAACAACTTTCCGCCAGAAGCTTTGCTTTTAGAATATCGCTCCACGGTCTTTAACCTCTAAACCATCATCCCGCATAACCCATTCCCTCATCCCGCACTTGATGCGGTAATCGCCTTAGCGCTTTCACAAAGCGAAGCGACTGAAAGAATTTCCCCTAACCTTTACCCCAAAGTGTGACGCGTGACGCAAAAATACGTTTTTTGAAAATTAGTTTTTAGCAAACGCTTGGTTGGGTTTGCTCGGTTGAGTTTGCTTCGCAAAGTAACCGTTACTTTGCGAAGCAAACCCGTACTAAAGGCGGGCGAAGCGGCAGGCAGTCTGTGATGGCTCCGCTATTATAGAAAAGTTACTATTCGTCGTGCCGTTTTACTATTATCGGGTTCTCAATAGACTCGCGCCATTCCTTCAGGAACTTGAACCACTCTTTCTCCGACTTATAGCCAAACGTCTCATTGGCACTGGTGTATGCCAGCTTATAGCTGAGCCTGTCTTTTGGAGGACTGACAACAAAAGCGTAGTTGTCTTTGTTTGCCGGCTCCTCACTTACACGGTATTGGTCGGGGATGTAAATACCGAGACCGACGGTTTCGCGTGGATGGCTGATGGAGTCGTTGGCGCCAGAAGGGAAGTCGGAGCCCCAGCAGCCGCGGAGCCCTTTGTTGTCGGTGAATTCCTTGGAGCCTTTCACATTGATAAGTCCGGTGGAGAAGTTGATTCCTTTAAGGTCACGGTTGAAGAATACATCTACGTCAATATCGCGGTGACCGGCATATAGGGTATAGCGTACCGTCATGTTGATTCTGGCAATGCGCGGGTCGGCTTTCCAACCGCGGTCTTCAACCTCCACGATGGTACGAAGGGGACCGTAGGACACGATACGCTGGGTACGATAGCTCACATTCTCTACGAGAGTAGGCTGGCTTCCGTTCCATCCTCGCATGGCACCTAATCCGAAGGTGTTGCCTACCCACAGCACGTCATCACCATATCCTTCCTGCTTCTGCTCGGCGGTGGTGTAGAACTGTGTTTCCGCAAGCTCCAGGCGTGGCTTCTTCTTTCCATAGAGGTCCAGTGTCTGACGCTTGTCGAAATATATACGTACGGCAATAAGCTCACTCTCGAATGCCACGCCGTGATGGTGTAGCAGGTGATACGGGTCTTTCAGTTCTTTTGGAGCCGAAATCTCTGTAATAAAGAAGTCGTGCTTGTTCTTCTCTTTCACCTTTGGATTGCGGAGAAGCATCTCTGCTGTCACACGGAAAGGATATATGTGTGGCTCACCGTTCTTGTAAAAGCATACGGTGTACTCGCGTGTCTGTTTCTTGCCAAGGTCGGCAAGAAAACACAGCTCATCGTAGATGCCGTCACGGTTGAGGTCGTCGAGCTGTGATGGGATTTCTCTTCCGTCAACAACGACCATGGCTGATTGTATGTCGTTACCTGGAGTGAGTCCGATGACTACCGGCTGGTCTTTTCTTACATCATTAGTGGGGTTGGTTACCTCTATTGTTATTGACTTCTGGGCATTTACCGCAAGGGTAAAGCATACAAGTGATACCAAGGTTAATACTTTTCTTTTCATTTTTCTTTGATTCTTCATTTTAAATAATGAGATATTGCTTATGTCTTTATTTATGCAAAGGTAATATTTTGTGTCGTCTTTCAAATAAAACGGCTACGTAATTTTCAACAAAATAAAGTTAATTTGGCTCAAAATGTGATTTTATTTAACTTTTTTAGCAAAATATTTTGGTTTTTAAAAAGTTTTTAGTACTTTTGCACTCGATTATGGCAATCGTTATAGCGTGAAGAAGGTATATTACATATTGTTCCTCTCGATGATTCTTTGTGTCGCCTGTGAGTTCAAGCTTAAGAAGGGTGAGGATGAGAGTCAGGCTCCACTCATGGAGGTGGTGCGCTATGACCGTTTGGAGTATCGCTACCTTACAACAGGTGACTTCTCGGCGTTGCAAGAGATGAACACGGAGTATCCTATAGAAACGAGAACGCTTATAGAGGATGTGTTGAAAATAGGCTCGGCGACCGACCCTGAGATTAATACGAGATTACTGAAGCTGTTTCAAGATACCACGGCACAGATGATGATTTCAGACGTGGAGGCTATGTATGCCAATATGGATGACCTGAATAAGGAGCTGAACGTGGCTTTTACAAAACTGAAGAAGTGGTTCCCTGACATGGAGCTGCCGCAAATTTACGGACAGCTGTCGTCCTTGGATGAGAGTATCGTGGTGGGTAACCAGACCGTCGGCATCTCTCTTGACAAATATCTTGGCGAGGACTATCCGCTGTATCTGAAACACTACCCGCCGGCGCAACGGAAACAAATGCGAAAGGATATGATCTTGCCTGACGCATTGTCATTCTTCCTTATGAGCCAGTATCCGTTGCAGAATTTTGAGACCAGACCACAGCTGGAGCGTGACTTGCACATGGGAAAGGTGCAATGGATCGTAAACCAGGCTTTGGCAAGGCATGTGTTTCAAAGTAAGTTCGTGAATACCGTGGATATCTATATGAAAAGCCACGCGAGCATGTCATACGAGGAACTGCTTAGGATGGCTGACTTTACCGCTTTTAAGGTCAAATAGGATTGTACAACTTTCCCTGAAAGGAACCCGTCGCTTTCAGGTGGTTATTGAGAAGATGGGTGAACTCATGGTTTTTCAATCCCCACTTCGGGGCAATGAGCAAGTCGGAAGGCGACTGGCTGACAAATCGTTCCAGGACTATAGTGGGGCGAAGACGTTCGATGTAGGATGACAATAGTCGTATGTATTCCTCTACGCTGAAAGTGTGGAACGGTGACTGAGCGTAGAGCCGAGCCAAACGGGTGCCTTTGATTACCTGCATCTGATGAATCTTCAGTATGTCAAGTGGGAGTGATGATATTACAGATGCCTGGCGGAGCATCTCAGTTGTGTCTTCGGAAGGGAGACCAAGGATAATATGCCCCCCGCAAAGAAGCCCTCTTTCTGCTGTCTTGCTGACGGTTTGGCGTACACACGTGAAATCATGATTGCGATTGATGAGGCTCAGGGTGTTGTCGTTGACTGATTCTATACCATATTCAATTAATACAAAAGGAAGAGTGGAGAGATAGTCAAGCAAATCGTCGCTAACGCAGTCGGGACGTGTGCCGATGACTATGCCTACAACGTCTTCTACCGACAATGCCTCCTCATACATCCTCTTAAGGGTTTCCAATGGGGCGTAGGTATTGGTGAAGGCCTGAAAGTAGGCGAGGTATTTCATGTCAGGATACTTGCGGGAGAAAAAACGCTTGCCTTTCTCCAACTGGACAGTAATGCTGTCTGCCGGATCGCAATAGGGTGGGTTGAAAGTGCGGTTGTCGCAATAAATGCAGCCACCGGTGCCTATGCGACCGTCTCTGTTGGGACAGGTAAAGCCTGCGTCAATAGAGAGCTTCTGTATACGATACGGAAATCGGTTGCGTATCCAGCTGCCAAAGTCATTATAATAATTTTCCGTCATATCCTATGGTGCAAAGGTATGAATTATTTGTTGTTCTTCCAAAACTTAAAACCTAAAACTTGCGCCACAAATCCCCATAGCTATATAATATAATAAGGTAGAGGATGATACGGTACTTCGGTTTTGTAAGAAAACAAGAAAACTTTTATGTTTATTGAAAAAAAATCCAAGAAAAGTTTGTGCGTTTTATTGAAAAACCATACCTTTGCATCCGCTTTTGGGACGCGCCGTTCTCCGGCGCTGTTTTTCACTGGCGCAATTTGAAAGAGTTCTTTGAGAAATTTGC
>CAJOPT010000099.1 GCA_905236455.1 uncultured Prevotella sp.
CGGGAGAGTAGGTGGCCGCCCTCTTTGATGAGTGTGAGGCGGGTCCTGTGGTCCGGGTACGGACGCAGGATCCGTCTCTTTTTTTGTATGATAACTTATTGTGTTCTTTTATCTAATCGATAGCATTATCATTTTTTATGTTAAATTCGTTTGCAACTGTTTGTTAAAAAGTACAACAGTGCATTTCGTAATTTGCAACGTAACAGTTTACTGTTTTAAATTCTGAAATACTGAGTTTTAAATTTGTAAACATCTTGAGATGTCCGTGAATAGTGGCTGTTTGCGGACACAATTTTAGGAATGTAAATTGTATTTTTACAAATATTTTTATGTAAATGGCTGAATTTCAAACTGATATAAATCAAGAAAACCTATTAAAAATGCATAAAACCCATTTCGGCCTCTTTGTTAGTTAAAATATAGTTTGTACCTTTGCACCCGATAAAAATATGAATGTGCGCTTCCCTTGTTTCGAAGACATAATTCAAACGATAGTCAAACAGGAGCTCTTTTGTACGGTGGTAGCTTTTTCTCACGTAGGCCCGTGCATCGAACAACTCTCTATAGTATGTTCAGGCTCCATAAATTATTAAATGATGAGAAATTTTAAGTTATTTGTATTTTTAATGTTATTGAGTGTGGCTCCAATCTCGGCGAGCGCTGACGTTGCGGGCGAAGAAAACGGATTTGATTGGACTCCAGTGATGGACGCTATCATCCAAGTTGAAAGCAAAGGAAACCCTATGGCTGTATGTGGTCGTTATGTGGGAGTACTTCAGATTTCTCCTATTCTCGTAAAGGAATGTAACAATATTTTGAAGAGTCGTGGCAGTAGCAAGCGTTATTCCTTGTCAGACCGCTATAATGAGAAGAAGTCTCGTGAGATGTTTGTGATTATACAGTCTCAACACAATCCGATGAACAACATAGAGAAAGCTATTAGATTGTGGAACGGTGGTATAAAGTACAGTGTAGCCAAGACTCAGAAATATTTTAATAAAGTTTCAAAACACTTAAAGTAGAATTATAGAATCTAATCGGTCATGAGAGAAATCATGACCGATTATTTTAATATGTGTGGTAATGAAGTCAAGAATTCTATCTTTAATCTTTTTATCATGTTTTCTTGTGCCAGTATATGCACAGCATGTTACCTATCGTTCATCAAAGCATTATAATGAGATGGTAGCTAAATTTGAGCGTTTGCCTCGTTTAGACAGTACAGCAATCGTGATGCTTGGTAACAGTCTTACCGAGAACGGCAAAGATTGGAATAATAAGATAGAAGGAGCGCGGCATCTGGTTAACAGAGGTATTATAGGTGATGATGCCATACGCATTTACCATCGTTTGAACCAGATATGTTCCGGTCATCCCAAGGCAATTTTCTTTGAATGCGGCATCAATGACTTAAGTCATGGGTTGTCAGCATCTAAGGTGGCATCTGATGTGGAGAGGACTATTGAAGCCATTCGTCAGCAAAGTCCCGGTACCCGTTTGTATGTACAGAGTCTGTTACCGATAAATGAGGATTTTGGCAGATGGAAGTCATTGTCAGGCATGACCGATGTCGTTCCCGTGATAAATCATTTGCTTCAAGATTATTGTAGTAAGAATGACATTACGTTTATTAATCTTTTTGACTTGATGAAATATCCTGAGAATAATAAGATGCGTGTAGAGTTATGTGCTGACGGACTTCATCTGACGAGCAAGGGATATGAAGTGTGGGCGAAGGCAATTGCTCCATACGTTCTGGAATTGGAGGGTGTGACACTACAGGAGACCACGGAAAGATAAATATGTATTGACACATCAGACACATCTCTTCTTTATAAAACTCGTTGGCGTATTATTATTACATATAATTTTTTTCGTAATAATTTCGTTATTTCATTTTTTTTCGTTTACTTTGCAAGGTAATAGAAATCCCTTGTAGATGAGACGTGCATTTAAGTGGTTGGCGGTTGCGTTTTTCACACCAATACTGCTTTTTATAATATTAACGGCATTGCTTTATTGTCCGCCAGTACAGAACTGGGCTGTAAGGCAAGTTGCCTCATACGCTTCCCGCCAGACAGGTATGGATATTTCTATTGATAATGTCCGTTTGGCTTTCCCGTTAGATTTAGAAGTGAATGGCTTTAAGATGATTAAGCAGCCAGACACGATAGCTGACGTCCGGCGGTTGATAGCAGATGTCTCATTACTCCCGTTGTTTCATGGACAAGTAGAGATTAATGCTCTTGAGTTGAATGATGCCAAGGTTAACACTACAGATTTTATCCCCTCAGCCAGAGTCAAAGGTAATATTGGCAGGTTGTATTTACAAAGCCGCGGTATAGATTTGAGTGCAGAGACGGTAAAAGTAAATACCGCAAGTCTTGAAAAGTCAAAAATCGATGTAGCTCTTAATGACTCTGTTCCAGAAGACACAACAAAAAGTGAAGCCAACTGGAAAGTTGATATTGTGGATTTGTCTATTAATCAGACAGATTTTACTCTACACATGCCAGGTGACAGCATGTCGGTTGAAACCAATATGGAAAAAGCGGTTGCCAAGAGTGCATATCTTGGCTTGAAAGACGGTGAATATAAAATCTTACGTTTGGATTGGCAGGGCGGAGAACTGAAGTACGACCAGAACTTTGTTACCCCGGCAAATAAAGGTTTTGATGCCAGTCATATAGCATTATCAGATGTCGGCTTTGGAATAGACTCTATAGTGGTTGCGACTCCCGACATCTCAATGAATATCCGTGCCGCCAATTTCAAAGAGAAAAGCGGTTTGAATGTAGAGTCTTTCTTCTCACATTTCCAAATGGATGAGACTAAACTTTCTCTGCCTGATTTGAAACTAAAGACACCATATACATCCCTTGCGGCTGGCTTCCAGATGGATTTGAACACCTTTAGCTCGACGAATCCAGGAAAGCTATATGCAGATGTAGATGGTAAAATAGGAAAGCACGATATTTCAGTCTTTGCCCCTACGCTTCCAGTCGAGGTGATGAGCAAATGGCCAGACCAGCCTTTGGCACTGAAAGGTCATGCCGAGGGTAATATGCAGCATATCACCCTTAAGAATCTCCATGCCACTCTTCCTTCAGTTTTCGACATTAGTGGCACAGGGTGGGTGTCTAACCTTACTGACACAGACCATCTTCGCGCAGATTTGAAAATCAAAGGCAGAACAGACAATCTGGATATGATTACTTCCATGTTGCCTTCTGATACCCGTAAAAAAGTCCGTATACCGCGCGGAATCGGAATAGATGGCTCGTTCAACATTAATGGTCCTAAATATGTCGCAGATTTCACGGCTTCTGAGGGAGGAGGCTCGATAAAGGTCAAAGGCGCAGTTGATATCAATACAATGGCATATAATCTTACTGCCAGCGCATCTAATCTTCAACTTCAGCATTTCCTCCCAGGAATGAGTCTTAACCCATTTTCAGGCGACATCAAAGCTCAAGGTCACGGTACCGATTTTCTTAATCCCAAAACAGGTGCAAAAATTGCTGTTAACATCAGGCAGTTCAAGTTTGGTGACTACAGACTTGATGGCATAGGGGGAGATATCAATCTGGCGAATGGTTATCTTTGCGCTAATGTTAACAGTACCAACTCTATGTTGGGAGGGAAATTTGATGTTACAGGCAGGTTATTATCCAATATGGCAGACCTTCATATAAAAGGTCATATCAATAATGCAGACTTAAAGCAGTTGGGAGTTGTTGACAAACACTATGTGATAACCACAGATGCTGATTTGCATGTGAAGTCAGACATGAGGGAAAACCATACGGTCGAAGGTAAGTGCCGTAATTTTGTCCTTAATGAGTATCATGGCAAGTCTTCACCTGTTATGCTGGCGAAAGGAGATTTTGACATTGAAGGAATGATGCGAGGCAAGAATATTGTAGCTCATTTTGATGGTGATATCAATCATGCCGATTTGTATGCTATAGGTATAGTAGACTCACCTTTTGGCACTTCCTTCAAAGCTAACCTTGATGCTAAAACCAATCTGAATGATGAGATTGAACTCACAGGCTGCGTGGATAACCTTTCAGTGACAGACAAAGACCATACTATAGTGTCGAATGATATTGTGCTGGATATCCTTACCCGTCAAGATACCACTCATGCCATGATTAGCAGTGGTGACTTTTACCTGAACAGTGATTTCAAGGGTGGGTACCAGAAGCTTATGAAGCAAGGACAGGGTCTGGTGAAGATTTTGCAGAAACAATATGAAGACAAACTCATCGACTATTCACTTATACGTGAAGGGTTGCCTTCCGGTCATTTGACATTTCATAGCGGGAATGACAATTTCTTTACTCATATATTGGGCAAGCAAGGATATTCTTTCCGTGATGCGGATATCAGTCTTACCACATCAAAAGCAAATGGTTTGACAGGAACTGGTTACGTACGTGAGTTCTTAATGGTTAAAGACAGTATTCGTCTTGACAGTATCGGACTGAAACTTCGCTCTGATGGTGACGCCTTGGATTATCATGTCGGAGTGCATAATAAAAAAGATAACGAGTATCCTTTTACAGGACATCTGAAAGGTGAGCTTAATGCAGAAGGGTTAATGGCTCATGCCACGATAATTGATGGTCAAGACAAGACGGGGCTTGACATGTCGCTGAGAGCAAATATGGATGACCGTGGTTATAAGATACATGTGGTATCTGACAACTCAGTCATCGGTTACAAGCCATTCTCAGTCAATAGCGGCAATTATGTCTATATAGAAAATGACCATAGAGTTTCCGCTGACATGAAGCTGAAAGCCCCCGACGGTACTGGTTTGCAAATATATACAGAAGATGAGGATTCTACCGTATTGCAGAACATAACATTCTCTCTTCACAACTTAGAGCTGGCACAGTTGTTTGAGATACTTCCTTTCACGCCACAGATATCTGGCGTTCTTGACGGTGACTATCACGTTATTCAGACAGACAGGGAGCTGACCGTCTCAAGTGACATGACAGTTAAGAATCTGATATATGAGAAAGACCTTTTCGGAGATATCGGCACGCAGCTTGTTTATATGCCAAAGGAAGACGGTTCCCACTATGTTGATGCCTTAATAAGTAAAGACGGGAATGATGTCGGTTCCCTTACAGGTACCTACAACTCAGAAGGAAACGGATTCCTTGATGCTGTATTCAATTTAGACCGTTTCCCGTTACAGTTTATTAATGGTTTTATACCAGACAAGCTGATGGGATTGCGTGGAACGGGCGATGGTAGCCTAACCGTCAAGGGACCTCTTAACAAGTTAGATATCAATGGAGAGGTGTATTTAGACTCATCTTATTTGTATAGTGAGCCTTATGGTATAGAGATGCGTTTCGCAAACGATCCGGTTCTTATAAAGAATAGTAGGTTACTCTTCGAGAATTTCGAAATGTTTGCCAATAATGACAGCCCTCTCAACATACAAGGTTATCTTGATTTCTCCAATATGGACAGAATGATGCTTGATATCAAGATGCGTGCGCGAAATTTCCAGTTGATTGACGCAAAGGAAAATGCCCGCTCAGAAGTCTTTGGTAAAGCTTTTGTAAACTTCTTTGCTACAATGAATGGTCCGCTCAATCAATTGTCTATGCGTGGTAAACTTGACGTCCTTGGCACGACTGATATGAGTTATATATTGAAAGACTCCCCATTGACTACCGATAATCAACTTGATGAGCTTGTCAAGTTTACGGATTTCAATGACACTATTCCGATAGCTGTAAAACGTCCTGAGTTGTCTGGATTGAATATGGATTTGACTATAGACGTATCCAAAGGTGCGCATATTATGGCATATCTCAATTCCGAGCATTCAAACTTTATAGATTTAATGGGAGGTGGTACATTACGCATGTTATATGATACTGCTGACAAGCTTCAGTTACGTGGAAAATATACATTGAGTAATGGTGAGATGAAATATTCACTGCCGGTTATTCCACTAAAGACCTTTACAATACAGGATGGCAGCTATATAGAATTTACTGGAAATCCGATGAATCCTACCCTAAATATTATAGCTAAAGAACGTACAAAGGCAGCCGTGTCTGGTGCAAATGGAATAGGGCGGAGTGTTGTTTTTGACTGTGGAGTTGTTATTACACGCACATTAAGCGACATGGGACTTGAGTTTACTCTTGAAGCTCCTGAAGACATGCAATTACAGAACGAGTTAAACACAATGAGTACAGAACAGCGTGGGAAGCTGGCAGTGTCGATGCTCACTACTGGTATGTATCTTGCAGATGGAAACACCAGTGCTTTTACAATGAACTCAGCGTTGACATCGTTCCTTAACAATGAGATAAATAACATAACCGGTAATGCCCTGCGTACACTCGACCTGTCAATTGGCTTGGATAATAGTACCGATGCTACAGGTGAGACTCATACAGACTATTCATTTAAGTTTGCCAAACGTTTCTGGAACAACCGTCTGAAGATATCAATTGGCGGTAAAGTTTCTACAGGGAATGAAGTGCAGGGACAGAATCAGTCATTCTTTGATAATGTTACTCTTGAATATCGACTTGATGACACTGCGAATAAATATGTGACTTTATTCTATCAAAACAACTCATACGACTGGTTGGAAGGATATACACAAAAATATGGCGGTGGTTTTATTTGGCGCCGATCATTACAAAGCTTCAAAGACATATTCAGCTTTAAGAGTGAGGACAGATATCAGTTGCCACCAGTGAGACAGGATGATTCATTGAGAGTGCGACCTGTACTTGTGGAAGTAAAGAAAGATTCGTTAAATTAAAACTGAATTGATAATTTGTAAAATGAAGAGAATCAGTTATATATACATATTAGTGATATTCTTATCGTCATGTTCTTCAACTAAGAATATTCCTGATGATGACCAGTTGTTCGTAGGTCTCACAGGTATTGAGTTTAAGAACTATGAGAAGAACAAGAATGCGTCTTCTACACAGGAGGAGATTGAAGCTGCATTGGCAACAAAGCCCAATGGCTCACTCTTTGGTAGTAGTAAGTATCGTAATCCTTTTTCTTATGGTTTATGGATATGGAACTCATTCTCGCAGAAAGAAGGAAAGTTTGCGAAATGGCTTACCAAAAGCTTTGGCAAACAACCTGTTTTGATGAGTAATGTTAACCCGGCTCTTCGTGCTTCTGTCGCAAAGTCTGTCCTAAAGAACCATGGTTATTTCCATGGTGCGGTGGATTACAAGACATATACGATGAAAAATCCTAAGAAAGGAAAGATAGGATATACAGTTGATATGGGACAGCTTTGTTTGCTTGACAGCATTTCATATATAGGTTATCCTGCCTATGCCGATAGTCTGATTGCCGCAACTCTTCCAGATGCGGAAATACATAGAGGCGATGCCTTTACTACAGCATCGTTAGATGCGGAGCGTAACAGAGTGTCTGAGCTGTTTAGGAATAATGGATATTATTTTTATCAGCCAAACTATTCAACTTTTCTTGCCGACACATTGTCCGTACCAGGTAAAGCCCAGATTCGTTTGCAGCAAGTCGATGACATACCTGAAGATGCTGTTAAGCAGTGGAGGATAGGAAAGATAGATATAAGCATGAGAAAGTCATTTATGGAAGAGTTGTCAGACAGTTTTGCCCGTGGCTCTTTCAAGATACACTTCAATGGTGACAAGCCACCTCTTCGTCCCCGTGTGTTATTGGGTAGTATGCGACTACGTCCACGACGGCTTTTCAGTTATGACAATTACCAGGAGACTATAAGCAAGATAAATGCCATGGGGCTCTTCAGTATGGTTGATTACAAGTTCACGCCAAGGGTAGAAGTGACCGATACCACAACTAATAACTATCTTGACCTCACGCTAAACTGTGTTCTTGACCGTCCTTACGATTTCTATATCGAAACGAATTTCAATAGTAGGACCACAGGTCGTATTGGACCAGAGTTGAAGACCGGTGTAACACGTCGTAACCTTTTTAAAGGTGGTGAAAAACTTGACGTTAACCTTCATGGCTCATACGAATGGATGTCTAAGAGTAACAGTACAAGCGGTAGCACGTATGAATATGGTATGGATGCCTCTATAGAGTTTCCGCGTATCGTGGCTCCTTTCTTTGGCGGAAACCGTGTCTCACGTAATGCTGATGGCACTCGCCGGAGGTTACGTCGTCGCAGGTTCTATAACACCCCGACGACTATAGCAAAGTTCTCAACAGATATTATACGTCGTCCAGACTATTATAAGATGCATATAGTTTCAGGAGAATGGACATATCGTTGGATGACTTCAGCCTCAAGCAGACATGAATTCTCTCCATTGACAGTTAAGTATCAGTTTATGAACACTGTTACAGATAATTTTATGGCACTGATGCTTGAGAATCCGTTTTTATTAGCAAGTATGGAAGATGTATGTATTCCTAAAATGCGTTATACTTATACCTATAGTAGTCCGAAGACAAAGCGGAATCCAGTTAGATGGGAGACCACTATAGAGGAGGCCGGCAATATACTTTCTTTAGGATATATGGCAGCAGGTAAATCATGGTCGGAGAAAGACAAGGAACTTTTCAAGAATCCTTATTCACAATATGTGCGATTAGAGACCGACTTCACTAAGACATGGCAGCTTGGTTTGAACTCTCAGCTTGCCGCACATGTCAATGCTGGTGCAATGTGGACATACGGTAATAGCATGTATGGTACGTTTTCAGAGGCGTTTTATGTAGGTGGAGCTAACAGTATTCGCGCCTTTCCAATTCGCAGTATCGGTCCTGGCGCCTTGTCTGATAGTGAAATTGAAAAAGCTTTCTCCAGCACGGACCGGCAGCTTATTTACCTTATTCGTAATGGTGATGTGAAATTTGTTGGCAATCTGGAATACCGCCATCGTTTATTCGGTAATCTTCATGGTGCATTATTCCTTGATTGTGGAAACGTATGGAACATGCGAGATACCTCTCTTTCTGGTGATCTCGGGGAGACAGAAGAAGAATTTAAAGAATTAAATATAGATGATACTTTTCATCTTAATAAATTCTTTAAACAGCTTGCCGTCGGAACAGGTATAGGCATCCGTTATGATTTAGAATTCCTTATTCTACGTCTTGATTGGGGTATAGGACTCCATCTTCCATATGAAACAGGAAAAAGCGGATTCTATAATATGCCAAGCTTTAAGGACTCGCATACGCTCCATTTTGCCATTGGACTTCCATTCTGAAAGTTCTCCGTTTATTCTCCGAATATCTCTATGAGCTTATTTTGAAGCTCATCACCACGAAGGTCGCGTGCTACAATGTTGCCCTCTGGAGAAATAAGCAGGCTGGCGGGAATGGAACGGATTCCATAAACCTCTGAGGCGATACTCTTCCATCCTTTAAGGTCAGATAGGTGTATCCACGGCATATCTAAGTCGTTAATTGCTTTAAGCCAGGCTTCTTTCTTGTTGTCGAAAGACAAACCTACAATATCGAACCCTTTTGCATGGTATTTTTTGTATGCCGCTACCACGTTTGGCATTTCGGTCCTGCATGGTCCACACCATGAAGCCCAGAAATCAACAAGAACCCAGTTTCCTTTACCAACGTACTCACTTAGTCTATGCATGTTACCTTCAGTGTCAGGTTCTTCCAAGTCAGTAAAAGGTTTGCCAATACTCTCCTCTGCAGTTTTCTTTGCTGCTTCTTCGACAGCCAGTGCTTCGTCAAATGACTTTTTTACCATTTGTGCGTAAGGGTGATTTGCATAGGGATAATTGCTATTGAAGGCTTTTGAGATAGCATTCTCATCTAATACTTGAAGTAGCATAGGCATGAATGCGGCAGGGATGAGGTTATTGCTGTTTTCCTTGACAATACTTTCATATTCATTGTTTATATCGGAAACGGCAGCCGTGAATGTTGACATAAGTTGTGGCATTTTTGCATTTACCTCATCCTCGCTCTTCTTACTGAGCTCAGCAGCCTCAGCCTGTATATTCTCCAGAACTTTTAGCTTTTGATTAGTAGAGAGATCATAGGCTGTGAGTTTCTCGTTGAGTGGAGAGCCTTTGAGTGTGTTGTCATTCATGTTAATTTCCACAGGAGTTCCGTCATTGAAAAATAATGTCTGCCACTGTGTGCCTTGTCCTGTGATTGCGAGCAGTGCATCCTTTTCGGTCGAACCCTTCATTTTGAACTTTCCCTTCTTGACATTCACACTGTCAAGAAAGCCATCGGTTAGCATATCAATCAGATATACTTTATTTACATTGCTTGGGCAGATACCTTTTACTTCATAATTAGTCTGTGCAAAAGCTTGTATTGTAGCAAACACAAGTGTCATAGTGATAAGTCTTTTCATCTTTGTTGAGTTTTTATAATTTATTACTTGTGCAAAAGTACAAAAGATTTTTGACTTTTCTTGTAATTATGTTATTTTTATCATATCTTTGCAAATCGAAAAAAATATAAGCACTTATGACATATACGGTAATAGGTACAGGAGCCATTGGAGGGTACTATGGCGGAAAATTGGCAAAGGCAGGCAGAACTGTACGTTTTCTTTTGCATACAGACTATGCCTATGTGAAGGAGCATGGTTTGCAGATAGACTCCTGTGACGGGTCGTTTCATTTGGATAAAATTGAAGCATACAATGATACTCGATTGATGCCAATATCTGACGTGATCCTAGTTTGTTTAAAGTCAACAAACAATCATCTTTTGAAAGAGATGCTTTCGCCTATTACCAATGAGCGAACGACAGTAGTACTTATACAGAACGGGATAGGATTGGAAGAAGACTTGCAGACACAGTTCCCGTCGTTACATATTGTAGCAGGTTTGGCTTTTATTTGTTCCGGAAAGGTTGGTCCAGGACATATATCCCATCAGTGCTATGGTAGTATTAACCTTGGTAATTTCTCATGTCCAGACGATCTTTTCTCGAAATTGATAGTCGACTTTAAAGATGCTGGTATCATTGCGACCGATGTGCCATATGCAGAAGCCCGTTGGAAAAAAGCTGTATGGAATATGCCTTTTAATGGTATGACGGTAGTATTAAACACCTCTACAGATAAATTGTTAAACAATCCAGCCACACGGCGCCTTATCTATGACCTGATGATGGAAGTCATTGATGGTGCTAAAGCTATTGGCGTGACAGGTGTAGATAAGTCTTTTGCTGATAAGATGATTGAACTTACTGATGCCATGGTGCCATATAGCCCGTCAATGAAGCTTGACTACGATTACCATCGTCCAATGGAGATACAATATCTCTATACCCGCGCAATTACAGAGGTTAGAAAGGTAGGATATGATATGCCAAAGCTTGCTATGCTTGAAGCAGAGCTTCGGTTTATTCAATCGTTATATTTGGATCAATAGACTATAATTGTGATGTTGGTATGACCTTTTAAGAAAGTACCATCATTTTTATAAAACAAAACAGGTCAATCCTTTTTGTATAAGAGAAGGATTGACCTGTTACTGTCCTAAAAAACTCTTATTGAATCAGATCGACTGAACGTTTCAGGAACTTGTCAAGCGCTTCTCCCTTGAGCATTCCGTTTTGCAGAAGTGCAAGGTCGATGAGTTGATGTACTATATTGTTTCCTTTAGCATAGTCGGCTATAATCTGGTTCTTTTTTGCTTTCTGTTCATCTATAGCCTTCTGAGTGTTTGCTTTGTCGTCTTTCTCCTCTTGAGTCAGCTCGTCGTATTTCTTTTTCGACTGTTCTTGATTGATGACTTGCAAACGGGCATTCAACCCTTTTATTTCAGCCGATACTGGCTTAATGGCATCTTCTGTTTTACTCTTTGCGTCATTTAATACCTTCTTAATAAGAGGGTGGTCGCTGTTTAATACAAGACTATAGCTGTCTGGCATCTGAGCATAGAATGACATTCCTGCTTGATAGCGGCTGATGTCTTTCATGCGTCGCATGTACTCACTTTGTGTGATAAGCACAGGCTGGGAACTTTCACCAAGTGCCTGTACTTCTACAGTAAAATCAGTTTTCTCAATAGAAGGAATCTGAGTCTTGAATGTTTGTGACAAATTGTCACGTTCCTCTTCGTTGAGGTCTGACTCTTTGGCATCTTCTTTGACTATAATCCTGTCTATAATATCAGAGTCTACGCGCGTGAAACGGCTTTTCTCTAATTTCTGCTCCAGCATAGAGACTACAGGTGTGTCAAGTTGTCCATCTAAAAGCAGAATGCTATATCCTTTGTTTTTTGCTGCCTCGATATATGTATATTGCTCTTCTTTGTTGTTTGCATACAGATATATGAGGTTCCCGTCTTTGTCAGTCTGGTTATCCTTGATTAGTGTTTTGTATTCCTCTAAAGTGAAGTACTTTCCTTCCACATCTTTCATTAGCGCAAACTCTTTTGCCCGGTCGTAGAAACTGTCTTCCGACAACATTCCATAGTTGATGAATATCTTGAGGTCATCCCATTTTTCCTCGTAGTCTTTGCGGTTCTCTTTGAAGATTGAAGCGAGTCTGTCAGCTACTTTTTTAGTTATATAAGTAGATATCTTTTTTACGTTAGCATCACTCTGTAGATATGAGCGGCTTACATTCAAAGGAATATCAGGTGAGTCAATTATTCCGTGGAGAAGTGTGAGGAACTCAGGAACAATCCCTTCTACCTGATCAGTAACGAAAACCTGGTTGCAATAAAGCTGAATCTTATTGCGTTGTAAGTCGATATTTGACTTTATGCGTGGGAAATATAATATACCAGTAAGATTGAAAGGATAATCCACATTTAGGTGAATCCAAAAGAGGGGCTCATCCTGCATGGGATATAGCGTGCGGTAAAACGATTTGTAATCTTCCTCTTTGATAGTGCTTGGTGCCTTTGCCCAAAGTGGCTCAACATTATTAATAATATTATCCTCATCTGTAGGTTGCATCTTTCCGTCTTTCCATTCCTCCTTTTTCCCAAAAGCAACAGGAACAGACATAAATTTGCAATACTTATCAAGCAAGCTTTGTATTTTCTGCTTTTCCAGAAACTCCTTACAGTCATCATCTATGTACAGGATAATATCAGAACCGCGATCGTCTTTTTCCACGTCCTCTATAGTAAATGATGGACTACCGTCACATGACCATTTTACAGCCTTAGCTTCTTCCTGATAGCTGCGAGTTACAATTTCCACCTTTTTTGATACCATAAAGGCAGAATAGAATCCAAGTCCAAAGTGTCCAATGATAGCATTGGCGTTTTCCTTATATTTGTCAAGGAAATCGTTGACACCAGAGAAAGCGATCTGATTGATATACTTGTCTATCTCTTCTTCTGTCATACCAATACCGCGGTCGCTTATGGTTAGGGTTCCTGCTTTTTCATCGATGGTGACATGAACAGTCAGATCTCCTGTCTCACCTTTAAAATCTCCTTTTTGTGCGAGGGTCTTAAGTTTCTGTGTAGCGTCTACAGCGTTACTAACCATCTCGCGCAGAAAAATCTCATGATCTGAATACAAGAACTTTTTAATTACGGGGAATATGTTCTCAGTCGTAACCCCGATATTACCTTTTTGCATGTTAAATGTATTTAATAGTTTATATTATTTTTATATGTCTATATCAAACTGCGTGCCAAAATGCATTTAATTTGTTTCAAAAATAGTGTGATTTTGTTCATTAACGAAAAAATCGTTGAATTTGTTTATCAGCTTCAAAAAAAAATACTATCTTTGCCATTGATTCTGAAAAGTAATATGATATCATGATAAATGCCTTATCTAAAGATACGATTATAACTGAATATTATAAAGTTCACAGAGAGGAGATGGTTCTCTTTGTTGCTAAGCGTATCGGTAGGTCAGATTTGGCAGAAGACATGGTGCATGATGCATTCTTGAAGTTGTTGTTGACAGATAAAATGATAACAGCTGTAACTATTCAGAAAATTATTTATATAATATTGAGGAATATAATGTTTGATTATTGGCGGAGGCATAGAGTAATCGAAGAATATGAGCATTATATAAAAAAACATTCCAGTATGACTGGTTTGACAACAGAATCCGTATACTCAATTAAAGAAGTCGTTAACTTACTGGAAAAAGGTGTTGCCCGTCTTACAGGAAGGCAACGTGAAATTTATTGTCTTAATGTTTATCAGGGAATGAAGGTTGCTGAGATATCTACCATATTGCATGTAGAGTATAAAAGTGTGGAAAACCATCTTGGGGTTGCACGTAAGAAAATACGTAAGTACATAAAAATGCGGTTGGCTATTTAGTCAACCGCATTTGTTTCTTATAAATATTTTAGCTTCTTTATTTTGAATGAATAAAGTTAGATATTCTTTAAAATGTCAAGCAAATGATCCCACACCATCTGTACTGTAGGAATCAATAGACGCTCATCTGGAGAATGTACGCCGCGAAGAGTCGGACCAAATGAAACCATATCAAGGTTTGGGTATTTCTCAGAGAACAGTCCACATTCAAGACCTGCATGAATACCAAGTACTTGTGGCTCTTTATTAAATAGTCTCTTATATGACTCTACAGCGATAGCTGTTAGACGGCTGTCTGCTCGCATCTTCCATGCGGGATACCCATCACCTTGCATTACCTCGGCACCTGCCAGTTGATATACAGCCTTGATGGTTGCCGCCTGATTGTCGAGTGCGCTCATTACATTTGAACGCTGTGAACTCAGAACAATCACTTCCTTATCTGTTGTGACAACACTTGCCAGGTTACTTGATGTTTCGACCAGCCAAGCCAGAGCCTCATCCTGACACATAGCAAAAACACCATTATCTACAGCCTGCAAGGCTTGAATGAGTCTTGTACTGGTTTCCAATGGTAGTACTTTCGCGCTTTCGTGACTTTCCAATCTGAATACCATGTTTTTCTCCGTTACATGATACTCTTCCTCTATTTGTGTCACATAGATATTCCATGCCGCACGAACATCTTCTTTCTTGTCGGAAGGTACCGCAAATATTACGACTCCATCTCTTGGTATAGCATTATGAAGTTTACCGGCATTAAACTCAGAAAGACGTACTCCGTAATTTTCCTGAACAAAATAAAGGAAGCGGCTAAGCAATTTGATAGCATTTGCGCGTTTCTTATTAATGTCATCACCAGAGTGCCCTCCTATAAGTCCTTTAATTGACAGCATCATAAAGAAATATCCTTCCGGAGCATCCTCTTTGTCGAAACGGAATGTTGCGGTAGTATTCCTTCCTCCTGCGCATGATACGAATATTTGTCCTTCATCCTCAGAGTCAAGGTTAATGAGCATGTCGCCAGTCATGAATCCAGCTTTCATCCCTTCCGCACCAGTTAAGCCGGTTTCTTCGTCACGTGTAAACACACACTCCAGTGGACCGTGCTCAATGGTGTTGTCATCTAAGATAGCAAGCTCAATAGCACATCCGATACCGTCATCAGCTCCCAATGTTGTACCTTTGGCTTTTAGCCATTCCCCGTCAACATAGGTCTGTATGGGGTCTTTGGTAAAATCGATGTCCACTTCTGGTAGCTTTTCGCATACCATATCCATGTGGCTTTGCAGAATTACTGTTTTGCGGTCTTCAAAACCTGGCGTGGCAGGTTTTCTGATTAAAACGTTTCCTGTCTCATCTACCAGTGTCTGTAATCCGCGTTCTTCACCAAACGCTTTTAGGTACTCAATCATCTTCTCCTCATGCTTTGATGGACGGGGAATCAAGTTGATTTTTGCGAACTGCTCAAATACGTGAGCAGGCTTAAGTTCAAAATTTGCCATTTTTCTGTCATTTTTATTTTGTAGTTCTACCTAATTGTATTAACTTTGCCGTCGATTTTAAAATCATTTGCAAATATAAGAAAAATGATACAAACATTGCTCTTATCATTGTTAATAATTGCTATTGCTATAGCTTTATTAAGTGTTAAACTCTTATTTAGGAAGGACGGAAAGTTCTCATCTATGCATATTCACGATAGTAAAGCTATGAAGGATCGTGGCATCCATTGTGTTATGGATCAAGATTATGAGGCGCGTAAGACAGGTAGGGCAATGTAGAGAGAATAAATAATTAAAATTAAAATAAGATGAAGAAAACTTTTATTATGGCTATGGTGACCATTTTCGCCATCACTTCTTGTAATAATCAACCGCAGCAGAATGATACAAAAGAGGCTGCTAAAGAAGCTGCTGAAGGAGTAAAGAGTGAGAAGAAAATTGCCTTTGTTGAGGTAGACTCTATAATGAGTCAGTATAATTATTGGAAAGAAGTGACTAAGCTGATGGAGCAAAAAGAACAGAATATCCAGAAAACTCTTGCAAGCAAGCAGCAGAGTCTTCAGCAGGCTGCTGCTAACTTCCAACAGGGGATACAGCAAAATAAGTATACAGAGCAACAAGCCCGTTCTATTCAGGCAAACCTGCAGAAGCAAGCTCAGGATGCTGATGCATTGCAACAGCGCCTTGGGACTGAGTACCAGAATGAAGTCGCGAAGTATAATAAAGCATTATCTGACAGTATACACCATTATCTTTTTGTTTTTAACAAGGACAATAAGTATTCTGTTATTTTCGCAAAACAAGGTGATAATATCCTCTATGCAGACAAAACCTATGATATTACAAATGAGGTTATAAAAGGTCTGAATAAGGCTTACAAAGGAATGAAAAAAGAGACAGCCAAATAAGGATTAAGCCTATGGCACGCAACAATAATCATCTGGTTATTATGGCTGGCGGCGTTGGCAGCCGCTTTTGGCCTATGAGTACGGTGGAGAAACCTAAGCAATTTATTGATATACTTGGTGTCGGTCGTTCTCTGTTGCAACTCACTTTCGATCGTTTCCTTAATATTTGTGACCCTCAAAATGTGTGGGTGGTTACTAATAAAATATATGCAGAGACTGTTGCCGAACAGTTACCGGAAATCCCCAGGGATCACATATTGCAGGAACCATGCCGTCGCAATACCGCTCCTTGTATAGCATATGTCAGCTGGAGAATAAAGAACCAGGATTCAAATGCTAACATCGTTATTACTCCAAGTGACCATGTTGTTGTAGATGTGACAGAGTTTAGGAGAGTGATTGAGCAGAGCCTGAAATTCACGTCTAGTTCTGATGCTATAGTTACATTAGGCATGCATCCAACACGACCTGAGACAGGATATGGTTATATTCAGGCAGATCTGAGTACGCCAAGTGCTCGTAATAAGGAGATTTTTAGGGTCGACCAGTTCCGGGAGAAACCTAATTTGAAAACAGCGCAAGAGTATATTAAGCAGAACAATTTCTTTTGGAATGCGGGGATATTCGTATGGAGTGCCTCTACAATTTTAAATGCTTTCCGTATATATCAGCCTTCAATCGCAAAAATATTTGATGGCATTCGTGATAAGTTAGGAACAAAGGACGAGCAAAAGGTGATTGATGTCATGTATCCTGAATGTGATAATATATCTGTTGACTATGCTATCATGGAGAATGCGACAGAGATATTTGTTTACCCGGCATCCTTTGGCTGGAGTGACCTTGGCACATGGGGCTCTCTCTTGATGCAGAGTGCTCGTGATCTTCACGGTAATGCCACAATAGGAAATAATATTTCTTTGTATGATACGAAGAACACAATTGTGCATGCGACAGAGGAGAAGAAAGTAGTAGTCCAAGGGCTTGATGGCTTTATTGTTGTTGAGAAAAATGATACACTTTTGATTTGTAGGCTCTCTGAGGAGCAGAAGATAAAGCAATATTCGGGAGAAGAATCATAGATTTTAAAATTAAGAAAGCTAATATAGAATGAGTAAAAACATCGCTTTAATAACAGGTATTACTGGTCAGGACGGTTCTTATCTGGCAGAGTTCCTTATAAAAAAAGGGTATGAGGTACATGGCTTATTGCGTCGTTCTTCTTCATTTAACACAGGTCGTATAGAACATCTATATTTGGATGAGTGGGTACGCGACATGAAGAAGCAACGTCTGGTAAATCTTCATTGGGCAGATATGACCGACTCTTCATCATTAATACGTATTATAGGAGAGGTTAAGCCTACAGAGATATACAATCTTGCTGCACAGAGCCATGTTAAGGTATCTTTTGATGTTCCAGAATATACTGCCGATACAGATGCTGTTGGTGTCCTTCGCTTGCTTGAGGCTGTACGTATTTGCGGATTAGAGAAGTACTGTAAGATTTATCAGGCATCGACTTCAGAGTTGTATGGTAAGGTTCAGGAGGTTCCGCAGAAAGAGACCACACCGTTTTATCCCCGAAGCCCTTATGCTGTTGCCAAGATGTATGGTTTCTGGATTATGAAAAACTATCGTGAGTCATATGGCATGTACTGCTGCAATGGTATACTCTTTAATCATGAGAGTGAGCGTCGTGGTGAGACTTTTGTAACACGTAAGATTACCCTTGCTGCTGCGCGTATTGCTCAGGGATTCCAGGATAAGCTATATCTCGGTAATCTGAATTCTCTTCGCGATTGGGGATATGCAAAGGATTATATTGAATGTATGTGGCTTATTTTGCAACAGCCAGAGCCAGATGATTTCGTTATAGCTACAGGAGAATATCATACTGTACGTGAGTTTGCTACATTGGCATTCCATCACGTTGGTATTGAACTTGAATGGAGTGGTGAGGGTGTTGAGGAAAAGGGTATTGACAAGGCAACAGGAAAAGTTCTTGTAGAAGTAGATCCAAAATATTTCCGTCCTGCTGAGGTTGAGCAGCTTCTCGGTGACCCGACGAAAGCAAAAGAGAAATTAGGATGGAATCCTCGCAAGACCACGTTTCCAGAACTTGTCAAGATAATGATAGACCATGATATGCGGTTCGTGAAGAAACTTTATCTGAAATCTCAAATTACAGAATAATGTTAAGTAAGAACAGTAAGATATATGTAGCGGGGCATCACGGACTTGTGGGTTCCGCTATTTGGAATAATCTGCTTCAACGTGGGTATTCTAACCTTGTAGGAAGAAGTCATAAGGAGTTGGATCTTACCGATCAGAATGCGGTTGAAAAATTCTTTGATGAAGAGCAACCTGACGCGGTTGTTCTCGCAGCAGCTTTTGTCGGTGGTATTATGGCCAATTCGCTATATCGTGCTGATTTCATTATGCAAAATATGAAGATGCAGTGCAACGTTATCTCCAACGCCTATTCTCATGGAGTAAAGAAACTGCTTTTTCTCGGTTCCACTTGCATTTATCCCAAGAATGCTCCTCAGCCAATGAAGGAAGACGCATTGCTTACTTCTCCTTTGGAGTACACTAATGAAGAGTATGCAATTGCAAAGATTGCAGGGTTGAAAATGTGTGAGAGCTATAATCTTCAATATGGCACTAATTATATTGCTGTAATGCCAACAAACCTTTATGGTCCAAACGATAATTTCCATTTGGAGAATTCTCATGTAATGCCAGCTATGATGCGTAAGGTTTATCTTGCGAAGCTAATCAATGAAGGCAACTGGGATGCAATACGAAAGGACATGGGCAAACGTCCTGTGGAAGGTGTCGATGGAAAGGCTCAGAATGATGTTATATTGTCTGTACTTGAGAAATATGGCATATATAATAATAAAGTAGTGTTATGGGGTACTGGCACACCTCTCCGGGAGTTCCTTTGGAGCGAGGATATGGCTGATGCCAGTGTACATGTACTGCTCAATGTTAATTTCAGTGATATTATCGGCATAGAGAAATACTCATCTGTTCACTATGGAGCCAGTGCTTCAGGGGCCGTTGACCGGAATAACTCAGAAGGTAGGGGAGGAGCCATTCCTTCACTGGGAGAGATTCGTAACTGTCATATCAACGTGGGTACTGGTAAGGAGCTAACTATACGTGCATTATCGGAACTTGTCGTGAAAGCAGTCGGGTTTCATGGGGAAGTGCTATTCGATGCGACAAAACCAGATGGAACACCCCGTAAGCTTATTGATGTAACAAAACTACATTCGCTTGGATGGACACATAAAGTAGAAATAGAAGATGGTGTTCAACGCCTCTTTGAATGGTATCAGAATACTATAATTTGATTATTGTGTTTTGTCAAAACCTCTTTCTCCGTTTCTTTTGAGGAGTACCTTTATATTGCTCTTTTCCATTTGAGTGATGTTTTGAAGGATGAGGAAATAAAACCGCAATTAGGTCATGTCTTCCAATGCGTATAAGTTCATTCTCAATCTTTCTTCTTTCGTCGGGTTTATACCAGAAGAAGAATTGACGTTGTGATAGTTTGTCTTTTGGAGTCTTTGCGCAGTATACAGGTTCCAAGGTATATGGGTCATATCCTGTATACCATGTCTCGGTACTAACTGTCATTGGAGTAGGGGTGAAGTCTTGTACTTGTTCCAGATGGAAGTCGAGTCGTTTTGTTATGACAGCCAGTTCTGCCATGTCTTCTTCCCTGCATCCAGGATGTGAGCTGATGAAATAAGGTATCAACTGTTGGTTTAAACCTTCTTCTTTATTTATTCTGTCAAAGATACGTTTGAACTCCTCAAATTTCTTAAATGAGGGTTTGCGCATTAGATTGAGTACTTTGTCAGAGGTGTGCTCTGGTGCGACCTTAAGTCTACCACTTACATGTTTGCAAATAAGCTCTCTTGTATATTGCCTTGCGGCTTCATTTACCTTCTCATCCTTGCTGCGATGTAGGAGAAGGTCATAGCGAACGCCGCTTCCGATGAAACTTTTTTTGATTTCAGGCAATGCGTCGACGGCATGGTAGATATCCAATAGTTTTGAATGGTCGGTATTAAGGTTTGGACAAATAGCAGGATGAATGCATGATGGACGTTTGCAATGTTCGCAAGCTTTTTTGTTACGCCCTCCCATTCCATACATATTGGCGGAAGGTCCGCCAAGGTCGGAAAGATACCCTTTGAAGTCTGGCATCGCAGTAACTTTTTTAATCTCTCTTAAGATATTTTCCTTGGATCGGCATGTTATGAACTTTCCTTGATGAGCAGAAATGGTACAGAAAGCGCATCCTCCAAAACATCCTCTATGGATATTTATAGAGTGTTTGATCATATCGTATGCCGGTATACGCTTGTTTTTATATTTTGGATGTGGGAGACGGGTGTATGGCAAATCAAAAGAAGCATCAAGTTCTTCTGTTGTCATGGTGGGATATGGTGGATTTACCACTGCGTATTTTCCATCAACCTGTTGGAGTATACGATGTGCATGTAGCTTGTTCGACTCTTCTTCAATATGCCTGAAGTTTTCTGCATGTGCCTTCTTGTTTCGCAAACATTCCTCATGTGAGTGAAGGACAATATCATTATCAGTAATACCATTCGGTATATCCTTTTCCAGAGATAAATATACGGTTTGAGGGATATCTCGTATTTCTTTAATCTGTTTTCCCTTTTCCAGCTCCCTGCAAATAGCAACAATCTGTTTTTCCCCCATGCCATAAATAATGATGTCGGCTCCAGAGTCGCACAATATACACTTGCGAAGAGAATCTTGCCAGTAATCGTAATGAGAAAGTCGCCGCATCGATGCTTCTATGCCTCCTAACACAACAGGTACATCAGGATAGAGTTTCTTTAGAATTTTTGTATATACAATTGTTGGGTATTCCGGACGGCAATCGTGACGTCCGTCAGGGCTATAAGCGTCTTCTGAACGAAGCCGTCTGTTGGCAGTGTATTTGTTGACCATGGAATCCATGCATCCTGGTGCGATACCAAAGTAAAGCCGTGGCTTACCCAATTTCTTGAAATCACGGAAGTCACCATGCCAGTCTGGTTGCGGTATGATAGCAACTTTGTAACCGGCAGCTTCCAAGGTACGTCCTATTACAGCCGCTCCAAATGAGGGGTGATCTACATATGCGTCTCCAGAAAAGAGGATAACGTCAAGCTGTTCCCATCCTCTCAGCTCTACCTCTTTCTTTGTTGTAGGCAGGAAATCAGTCAGCAGAGGCATTTTCTTCTTTGTTTTCTTCTTCCCACTTTACGTATAAAAGAATAAGGTTATGCAATCCAATTGCCTTCATGTTTTGATTGTATATCACATCAAGGCACAAATCAAGCAAGTCCTTGTCTTTACCATGTTCAGACTCTAACAATGAGCGTATATTAAATTTAAGTTTGTCAAGTACGCTCTCGTCAATAAAGCCGTTGCTGTCAATGAGGTTTTTCAACAAAGCATACTTCTTCAGTGTTGTTAGGTGCCTCTCACTGATCTCAATAGTTCTCGTTCCAGATGCGTTTGCCTGTATATTATACATGTCGTTTGTTTTTGTTTAATAATTATTTTTATTATTTCTTGATAGAGTAAATCTTGTCTATTCCATTAAAAAGGATAATATGCCACGCATTATGGATGCTCTTGTCTCTGCATCAGTGATGCATTCAAACGGAAATCCCATGGTAAAACACCGATAATCGTTTCCACTATATGCAACTGCCGCATTTTTCCCATTTCCATATTGCATGGCGCAATATGCGGGCTGGACAGGTTGCAATATGTCTGGTTCGGTGGCAGCATAATGTTCTTCGTTAATATTCTTATAGAACTTGAAACTCGTTCCCAATCCGTTTATAATGTTATTATTGCAATTATAATTGTTGCCATTATATCTTATCTTAAATATATTGGCAAGAAAATTCTGTTCATTGCTTTCAGTCATGTCTGCTCCGACGTATGAGCCGCTTACAAATATACGTCCGTTTGACCGTGTGTAGTTTGTCAATTTCTGGCACATTGTAGGCGAGAATGTCTTGTAGTTCACCAACGAGTGGCCGTCATTTTTCTCTAATCCAAGTAACAGGTCAACGCAATGGTATTTGTTGAGATTTACTTTTCCGCTCTCCACGGCTTCACTTGAACAGCTGACAATGTTATATCTTTGGGCACTAAGTATGGCCTCTGCATGTGTCATGACGTAATTGAAATCGTTTCCCGCTATGAACTTGCCCGCTAACTCGTCACCACTGAATCCTAATGCCCCTGGACCTTCTTTTCCTCTTTGTGATTTTGTGAAGCATTGTTGATAACCTACCCATCCTGCCATTGGACCATAAGTTATTCCTGGATCCCGTTTTAAGTCAAACCCTTGCTGTGTGGCATTGTTAATGACTAATGGTGATGCCACTCTATGAAAGCCATTGACTATTAGCACTGTTTTCTTGGATTTTGGTTGGCGTACAGCTGTCAGTACCTCTGTTGGAAAACTCTCTCCTCCACGGTTGCATGCGGTAACGCGGAAATGGTATGGTACGCCTGGGGTCAGCTCAATCGTATAGCTTGATGATTTGACATTAGTGCCATTGTCGAACCCACTTGTCCCTGTTGCCATGTATACGTTATATGATGTTGCCTTGGCTGTCGACTCTTGTGGGTCATTTACGGCATCCCATTTGAGAGTTACTTTGTTTTTAGAGGAGAACTCTATACGGAAATTGTTAGGCTGTAAAGGTTGTACGACAAAAGAAATGCCATGTTGGTCGCATACATATCTAAGTATGGTCTTATATATAGAGCGTGCCATAGTGAATCTGAAATTAGGGTCGAGACCATAGCGCATGTCAGTGAAGTTCTGGTGAGAAAGGGTCTCTAAAATTGCAGAAGGAATGGCTGGTCTGCGGGTCTCATTGTAGTTTTGGTCGAATAGAGAGCGCCGTGTCCAATACTTATATTTATATCTGACATCTCTATAGACGCCAGACAATAATGCGTCTGCGAAATCGCGGGAAGCCATTCTTGAGATACCAGAATTTAGTTTTGTGTTGTTCTCATCATCCTTCGTGGTGCATATAGATAGCGTTCCAACTATTCCGTCAGATCTGTCAACGCCTGCGTCGCTGTGTACTGCGAGTGACAATTCTATTGGAACTTGTTTTCCTTGGGAGTTGGGTACAAAACATGAGCCGCCAGCTATCCAATTGAGCATCAGAGATCGTGAGTTCAAATCATCTTTATAGTCGCTTGTCCCTTCACTGTAACAAACTATTTCTTTCGGTGCTCCTGCCCATTGTGTGTAATAACGTGCAGCCTCGAGACAACGTGGAAAACCGCTTGTCGAGCCTCCACGCACGATATTTCCCATTCCTCCGCCAAAGCGTATGGCATCAGTTGTTACAACTCCGCTATGCTTAGAATGGTTTGTCAGCACAACGCGGTTATAAATGTTACACCCTTCGTCAAAATAGAAACTACCGAGATATACCCAGGTACCACCACCCATTTTCTGATTTACCTTAAAAGTGGTTTGCTGCCCTTGATGGTAAATGATATATTCTGCGTCATCAATACTGTTTTCCAATGTCTGGTAACTTACATATACTGCATAGCGTCCGGATTTTTCAAATTTTGGCTGGTAGCTAACAGTGCTGTTTCTTTTATCTGATGAAGTGGTCTCGGTCATTCTTGCTGTTCCCTGTAAGAAAGGATTCTCACAATCAGCATAGGAGCCGCTGTGCATAGCAAAACCGGTCTGGTTGGTGGTCTTCCAAGAATGCTCTTGCGTCGTTTCAGTATAAAATGGAGCTTGGTTTGTCGCGTCATTGTCGACAATGTATTCCAACTTCTGCCAGTCTCGTTCACGAGGCGTAAAAATAATCGCTCCTGCATTCTCAAGCATTGGCATTAGATAAGGAACTACAATGGTTTGCGTGAACAGATCCTCTGTCGTGCCAAAAAGATTGGGACGCTGCCACTTCCACATACCTTTACCATTGTCGTAATATCGTCCATGGCTTGCCCAAAGACAGAGGTGCCTATTCTGTAATCCATGAGTGATATCGTTAGGCTTTGACACATTCTTCACCCATGGAGCTCCTTTGTAGTCTATACTGCCCCATAGTCTTGATTTGTCTACATTGTCAGTTAAACGATTTGGGATTAATTCATTGAGGGTTAGCCCGTTGGTGTATATTGTAGTGTTGTAAGTGTCGTATGGCTCCGGTACCGTTTTTTGAATCTTGTTATATATTTTTTCAACAATCTTAGGTGAGAAATCTTGCTGAGCAAAAACCTCGTCAGCAGTAATTGTCAGTGTTCTCGTCGAATCGTTAATGACACACTTGAGCATCCTGGGAGCTCTTTCCAGTTTTGTATCCTGTGCTTTGTAGTTTTCAAAAAATGCATTTAGTTTTTTCTCTAATTTGGCTCTGTTCTCAGGAGTGCTATTCTGTCCGAACAGGACAGATGGTACTAATAGGATAAGAGTTAAGCAAAAGAATAATTTTTTCATACTTATATGTTTCCTATAGTAAATTGTTCGGGATTTTTTCCTTTGAAATCCTTGAAATACAATTTTATCTCACGCATCTCCTTTTCTATGTCACCAGTTGGAACAATACTCTTCGTACATTGAATGATTTTTTTCTGGTAATCTACGCCGTATAGGAGAATTGGTATTTGGGCTTTATGCGCAATATAATAGAAGCCTTTCTTCCAGTCTGGGTTCTTTGAACGGGTACCCTCGGGAGTGATACATAGTATGAAAGTGTCAGACTTACGAGCGGTCTCAGCAAGGTTGTCTGTCATACTGGTTTTCTTTGTCCTCCAAACAGGTATGCCTCCCATTCTTCGGAATATAGGTCCAAGTGGCCAGAAGAACCATTCTTTCTTCATTAAGAAGTTGGTCTTCAGGTTCTCAGCTCTTGAGTATAATTGTCCTATGGCAAGATCCCAATTACTCGTGTGAGGTGCCAGACAGATAATGCATTTGGTAGGGATGTCAACTGTCACTACCTTTTTCCATCCCATCCACTTGTACAATAAATTGCTACAAATGTTATTTGACATTTGAATGTTCTTTTAGAGTTGGACAATAGGGATGTCAGGAGATATTAGCTATCTGGTCAATAATCTCATCCGTATGTTTATTGAAACTCTCAATTAAGTTCTTGAAATAGGCCTTTTGCTTCATTCCTGGCTCTGGATGGGAAATCCTGTTAACATAGTCGTTATGAATAAAAAGGATAGAGGATAAGATGGCTTCAGCATTTTCTTTGGCTTTCTCACCATTGTATAAGGAAATAGCCAAACATTCTGCAAACAATTCACTGCAAATGAAGTTGATTGATTTCTTTAGAGTTCTTTTATTCGTCATCATAATAATCTGATAATTTTGTTCAAAGATAATAAATAATCTGCAAACCAAAGAATTAATCATAAAAAAATAGGTAAAATTAAGTTTTTTAGTATTATTTATTTCTGAATGTCATGGAAAAAATGTAATTTTGCAGTTAATTCAAATTTTCAATTATACTATTATCAATAAATATTTCAGTCATGATGGAAAAAAGCGCATTGCAGATAGCGAGAGCCGCTTATCTGCCGAAATTGCCTAAAGCTCTTCAAAGTGCGGTTGGCATAAAAGAAGGAGAACCAACACAAAGTGTTGACAACCAGGAGGAAATCAAGAAATTATTCCCAAACACCTATGGTATGCCATTGGTTGAATTTGTTCCTGGAGAAGGTGACACTACGTGTAAGAAGATGAATGTTGGTGTTATTCTCAGTGGAGGACAGGCTCCTGGAGGTCACAATGTGATTACAGGTCTCTTTGACACATTGAAAAAGCTCAATCCGGAAAATCGTCTTTATGGTTTTATACTTGGTCCTGGTGGCTTGGTTGACCACAATTATATGGAGCTTACATCTGACATCATCGACGAGTATCGTAATACAGGTGGTTTCGATATGATCGGTTCAGGACGTACAAAACTTGAGAAAGTAGAGCAGTTTGAAAAAGGTCTTGAGATTATCCGCAAACTTGACATTCAGGCTATTGTTATTATTGGTGGTGATGACTCCAATACAAATGCGTGCGTTTTGGCAGAGTACTATGCCGCTAAAAATTATGGAGTACAAGTAATCGGTTGTCCTAAGACTATTGATGGTGACCTTAAGAACTCTCAGATTGAGACGTCTTTTGGTTTCGATACAGCTTGTAAGACATATTCTGAGCTTATCGGTAACATTGAACGCGATTGTAACTCAGCTCGTAAATATTGGCATTTCATTAAGGTAATGGGCCGCTCGGCGTCTCATATCGCATTGGAATGTGCTTTGCAGACACAACCTAACATTTGTCTGATTTCTGAAGAGGTTGAGCAGAAGAATATGTCTCTCAATGATGTCGTTGATTACATCGCAAAAGCTGTTGCAGACAGAGCTGCGTCAGGCAATAATTTCGGTACTGTGATTGTACCAGAGGGACTTATAGAGTTTATACCTGCTATTAAGAAGTTGATAGCACAGCTTAATGATGTTCTTGCTCAGCCAGAAGCTAAAGGATTAGACCGGTCAGAACTCATTGACTTTGCAAAGAGTCACCTTACAGATGAGAATCTTGCTGTTTTCAATTCTCTACCTACTAACGTTGCCCGTCAACTTGCTCTTGACCGTGACCCGCATGGAAATGTGCAGGTGTCACTCATTGAGACAGAGAAATTGCTTTCTACTATGGTTGCTGTCAAGATTGAGAAATGGAAGAAAGCAGGTATCTTTACCGGTAAGTTCAATACCCAGCATCATTTCTTCGGATATGAGGGACGTTGCGCTGCTCCTTCTAATTTCGACGCAGACTATTGCTATGCTCTTGGTACAAGTGCCGCACAACTCATTGCCAATGGCAAAACAGGTTATATGGCAATCGTTAAGAATACTACGGCTCCTGCTGATGAGTGGGTCGCAGGTGGAGTACCTATCACTATGATGATGAACATGGAACGTCGAAATGGTGAGATGAAACCAGTTATCAAAAAGGCTCTGGTTGAACTCGAGGGTAAACCTTTTAAGACGTTTGCAGCTCAACGTAAAAAGTGGGCGAAGGAAACCGCATATATCTATCCTGGACCTATTCAGTATTGGGGACCGACAGAGGTATGTGACCAGCCTACTAAGACTTTGAAGCTCGAGCAAGAATAAAATTATGACTAACAGCAAACACCGTCAATCCAACTCTTCTCCTAAGTTAAAGCATTTGTTGCCTTCTTGGGCTTGGTGGATTGGCGGTGTTGCTGTTGTTGCCATATACATCTGGGCGTTTTATTATTTTTTTGTAGGACCGACAGGTTTTCGCTGGCGCGCTTTGTATGGTGACCCTAACTATCCTGAGGGATATGAGATTCATGGTATAGATATAAGTCATTACCAAGGCGAGATAGACTGGGATAGGCTGCGTAACGCAATGATTCAGCGTTGTCCTGTACGGTTTGTGATAATTAAATCAACAGAAGGTACGGGGCATCTTGACGAGAACTTTAATGACAACTTTGCCCAAGCGTTGGAAACGGGTTTTATACGTGGTGCATATCATTTCTGGAGCAATAAGTCATCTGCACGGGAGCAAGCATATTATTATTTGAATAATGTGCATCTTAAGCAAGGTGACCTGCCGCCAATATTAGATGTGGAGCACATGCCTGCTAACAAAAGTGTTGAGGAGTTTCAGACAGAGATTCTTACTTGGTTACATATTGTTGAGGACAAATATCATGTAAAACCAATTATTTATACATTTTATAAGTTTAAGGAGAATTATCTTTCTGATGCTCGTTTTGATGACTATCCATATTGGATAGCCCATTATTATGTTGATAAAATGCAATATCAAGGTAAATGGAAGTTCTGGCAACATACTGATGCCGGAAAGCTTCCTGGTATTCGTGGATATGTAGACCTTGATATATATAATGGGAGCTATTATGATTTAAGACAGCTGACGATTCGTGATGTCATCGAGTGAGAACCAAGGCACACCAGTTGTTTTCTGTCATCCTGCATGTTTCGTGTAAATTTAATCTCTCTGCGCATTCAAGCAGTAATTGTGAGTCTTCTTTATAGAAACCGCTTAAAATGAGCTGAGCACCGGTTGTCATTACTTCTGAAAAAGCATTCATGTCATTAAGTAAAATATTACGGTTTATGTTTGCCAGTATGATATCGAACATACCGTTGATATGTGACAACACACTTTTATCTCCCTCAAGAACTTCCATTTCCACACCGTTTAGTTTAGCGTTGTGCTGGCTGTTCTTTACACTCCAGTCATCAATATCATAACCGACAACTTCGGTGGCTCCTCTCATGGCGGCTACAATACCAAGAATGCCGGTTCCACAGCCACAGTCAAGTACACGTTTGCCATTGAGGTCAGTGCTTAAAAGATGAGCTACAATCATGCGTGTGGTCTCGTGGTTGCCTGTGCCGAAAGCTTGTTGGGCATCAATGGCTACCATAAGTGGATTTGATCCTGCCGGAATGTCTGGTATTGGCTGCTTGGCATCGTAAATGATGCATTCCTTTCCAATACATATTGGTTCAAATCCATTTAATTCCCATTGCTCATTCCAGTTCTTATCCTCTGTCTCATATGATAAATATGTTATCTCAACACTTTGAAGCGGGAAATTCTCAAGCACGGTGTCTATAGCAATCGGATTGTATAAGTCTGCCTTTATAAAAGCGGAAAGACCTGAGTCTGTCTCCTCAAAAGAGTCATATCCGGTATCTGCGACTAAAGCGGCAAGCAAATCACGTCCGTCTTGAGTGCATGGATGTATCTTAAATCTTGTTTCGTAATATTTCATCGTAATGTTAAATTTGAGTGCAAAATTACAAAAAATAGGGAAAAACCTATCATAGATTAGGGAAATTCCGTATTTTTGCAATAAAATATATAATATTTTTGCATCATGAATAATAGGAAAGAATAAAATAAGGAGAAAAGGAAATGAAGAAGAATTTTTTATTATGGGTCATCATAGGAGTGTTTCCATTGTCGATGAATGCTCAGGACGACCTTTATTTCACCCCAACGAAGACTTACAAGAGCACCGTCAAGGAGAAATTGTCTGATGAGCCGGTGTATTATTGTGGCAGTGACCGTGATGTGGATGAGTATAATCACCATTTCCTCATGGGAAGCTATTACCAGTACATTGATTCTCTTGGCAATGACACAATCCATTTTGAACCAGGTGTAGGTGAATATCCTAATGGTTCGTACCGTGACTCCATAGAACAGCGGATGAGGTATGATGATGATTTTGTGTATAGCCGTCGTCTGGGACGTTTTGATGATTTCTATGGATGGTATGATCCTTGGTTCTATGGCTATCGCTCCCCATGGCATTATCGTTTGTGGCATGATCCATGGTACTACGGCTGGCATGACCCATGGTTCTACGGATGGTATGATCCATGGTATTATGGATGGTATCCTTCCTATTATTGGGGATGGGGAAATCCATACCGCTATTGGGGCTGGAACGGATGGTACGGTCCTGGTTATTGGGGTGGGGGAATCGCTGGTGTGCACCGCGGGCATCATCCCTCGGGCGTCCGCAGTTACTCGTTCCCACGCAACTCCCGCACTCAGGTTGGTGGCGAAAGGTCTTCAAGCAGGTTCGGCTCACGCTCAAACCGTTCATACGACAGTGGTAGCTCTTTTGGTAACCGCACATACAACAACTCGTCGTCACATAGCTTCGGCAACTCATCTACACGCAGCTTTGGAGGTTCCTCTTCGTCTGGCGGACGTTTCTCTGGTGGCGGTAGCTTTGGCGGCGGTTCCAGAGGTGGTGGCGGCGGTCATTTCGGACACCGTTAACAGACGTTCAACTTGCTAATATAGAGATATTTAATTTGGGTTTTATAATTCTCAAACAGGAAAATCAAAACATTAAATATAAAATTAATCATGATGAAATTCAAATTTATGCTTTTTGCATTGACTGGCATGATGCCATTGGCAATGAGCGCACAGGAAACATATCAGGACACAAAGTTTATCGATACTGATCTTAATGGTACTGCAAGATATGTGGGAATGGGTGGAGCAATGGAGGCTCTCGGAGCTGATTTGTCAACAGCAAATACCAATCCAGCCGCCACAGGCTTGTTCCGTCATGGTACTGTTAGTGCCTCTGCAAGCTTGCTTATGCAAGGTGATGCGGGAGACTATGCTGACAAAAGCAAGACCCATCTAAGCTTTGACCATGTTGGTTTTGTTTTTTCAGATAAGACCAGTGGTGGGTTTGTTAATTATGGTGCCAGCTTTACGAAGAGTCGCAACTTCAATCAGATACTGACAGCTGTCGGGGAGTTGTCTTATGCGTCACAGAATAAACTCACAGCAAGGAAGTATGACTATGGTGTATATCTTGAAAGTCTGCGTAGTGGTTCTGGTGATTATATCTGGAATGGAGTTGATGCCGGATATTCTGAATTGCTTCCGTATTCAGAGGAGTTAGACAAATATGGATATTACAACAGCAATTCATATTCCTATGGCAGTTATCAGCATGGTTATATCGGTCAGTATTCTATGTTCTTAAGTGGAAACATACATGACAGATGGTACCTCGGTGTCACATTTGGTATTCATGATGTACATTATAAAAGCCAGAGTGACTATAGTGAGAATATCGCAGATGTTGATGGAGCCAAGGCATATTCTGGTGAGGATCTGAAAATAACTGGTACGGGATTCGATGTTAAGGCTGGTGTCATTTTCCGTCCAGTTGAGCTCTCACCGTTCCGTATTGGTCTGTATGTACATACTCCTACATTCTATAATCTTGAGATGGATGGTGTCTCATACGTAGGACTTTCTGGTTTCCCAGAGTCAGGCAAGTTAACTGATGTTCGGAACGGATATGCCAAGAATCAATATACCTATGATAAGTTTAAGATTTATACCCCTTGGAAGTTCGGTCTGTCTTTAGGACATACAGTCGGCAATTATCTCGCATTAGGCGCTACATATGAATATGCTGATTACAGTACCATCGACAACCGTATTACCGATGGCGGATATTATGATGTATGGGGTGATTATTATGAGTCAAGTTCAAGTGATCATTCTATGAATGAACACACGGAGAGTACCCTTAAAGGCGTGTCTACTCTCAAACTTGGTGCGGAATATAAGCCGGTTGCTGATGTGTCTCTGAGGGTAGGATACAATTATGTTTCTCCGATTTTCAGAGAGGAAGGTGTACGAGACGGAACAGTATTGTCAGCTGGATCAGCCAACTCAACCTCAACCGACTATACCAACTGGAAATCAACCAACCGTATAACTCTCGGTGTAGGTTATCAATTTGACAAAGTCAGCCTTGACTTGTCTTATCAGTACAGTATGCAGAAAGGTGATTTCTATCCATTCGGTCCATATTATGAGTATGAGGATCATAGGGCAAGTGAGGAAAATAACCTTGTTGGAGCAACCGAAGTTAAGAATAATCGTAGCCAGCTTATGTTGACTGTAGGCTATCATTTCTAATAAAGGAGGTTTAAGCAACGTAAAAGAATTCATAAAAAACGCAAAAATAGAGAATTTATTTAATAGAAATATTGCTAAAAAGAATATTTTTCTATATCTTTGCAGTGTGATAGAATAATAAAAAATTCATTTCATAGCAGAAAATAAAAATTAGTTTTTTTAGTGGTTAATTTAGTTTTAATAAGTATGTTAGATAATGAGCTCGTTGTGAAACGAGCTCATTATTTTTTTATCATAAAAGCTTTTGTAACCGTTTGAAAGCAGGAGCCAATAGTGTCGTCTCCACTTCCAGCCCTGTAGGTGAACGGAATATGCAACGGTGCTGCTTTGGTAATAACGAGCAGATATGATGGATGTTCACCAGTGTGCTGCGGTCAGCGCGTACAAAGATATTAGGATTGAGAATCTTTTCCAACGCCCCGAGTCCCAGCAGTACGGTGTCTTTGTCATGGAACGTCACAATCTGCGAATAATTGCCGTCACCTTTGAAATAGGCAATATCTTTCACGTCAATCACGATGATACCACTGGCGGTGCGCAAGGTGAGGCGTTCTTCAAATGCTTTTTCGGTCATCTTAACGATATCTTTTGCCAGTGCATTTACATTTGCCTCTCCCGGATTATCCGTCTTTCCATTTACCTCCTCAATGGCTTTTTTGCGGATGGCGTTTATCTGTTCTTCTCTCTGTAGCTTTTCTCTTTGCAAGTGGATCATCTTGAGGCGGCTGCGCCTCTTTTCATACCAACGAGTGACAGTCCAAACTGTCAGAGACAGCAGCAACAGACCTGCCAGCCACACCCATAAGTGCTGCCACCACTTGAGAGGTGGGGTGATATAGGTGTCTTCTTCGGTCATAGACAACAAATCCTCGGGACGAAACGATGTCATTTCTTCTATTCCTGCCAACCATATTGTACCGTCGCTTGCCTCCGCCATCGTCGCCATCAGCGGCTCTAAAGCGGTGAATCCGTTGGTATGGTCGAAGAATTGAACATCACTTATGGCATATTCCTTGCTGATGCGTCCGACAAGCAGACCGTCGATGGCAGCCACAATCAGATAACCTTTTGGCGACACATGCAGCGAGCGTACCTCATGCCCTGCCAATGATGGCATCTGCAGAGGCTCTATTTCTCCCTTGCGAATGAGGAACAGCGAGTCTTTTGACGAAAAGATGATGTTGCCTTGAGCGTCGCGCTCCATAGAGGTCACTATGAGCTGCTGGCGGTATTCCTTCTTCACGCCGTCAGCAAAAAGCCCGAAAGTAGTGCCAACCCAAAGCTTTCCCTGAGAATCTTCTGCTGCGCACCACGGATGGGGAACCGATGTGGTCAGTGTGTCTATAGCACCATCCTTTAGGTCAACGGCAATAATACATTTCTTGCTGCCTGCTATAAGACGCTCACCAGCCTTGGCAACGAACAGATAACGGTCGTGAGGCAGATGCATCCAGTGTGTCGTTCCGTCGTAACTGAGCACGTCGCCATTGCCTGCCATGTAGACATTGTCTCCTATGGTGACAGCATTGGGAGCATAGAAGTTATTGGGATTGTCTTCTACAACAGCGAAATAGTCTGTTCCCTCTCTTCTCTCCGCTTTCCTCTCTTTTCTGTTTTCTATCAGTTTTCCGTTAAGTGTTCCCATTATAACTCTATCGTCAGCACCTATACCTATGGCGCGGACAATGTCATTATGGTCGTTCAGACGACAGCAGGTGAAGTTACGTTTGAAATAGCAGTACAATCCTTGGTAGGTCGCTACCCACAACCGTCCCCACCTGTCCACAAGCACGTCCTTGATGAGATTGAAGCCAGTAGCGATTTCCTTCACATTGTTTCCGTCATATTCGTAGAGAGTGTGTTCGTCAGCCAGTAGCAAACATCCGTCACCCAAGTCTCTTACGATGAGACCGTAGTTTGTTGACGTGAAATCGAATCGCGTCTTCATTTTTAGTTTGTTGCCAATGCTGTAGATGCCGTCTGAAGCGAAGGCAAGCATTCCATAAGTGGCGCGATGTACAGTATAGATATCACTTTTGGATGTCAATCGCATTGCCTTGTGCTGTCTCACCCGATAGAG
Organism: uncultured Prevotella sp.; assembly: GCA_905236455.1. Classification (GTDB taxonomy): domain Bacteria; phylum Bacteroidota; class Bacteroidia; order Bacteroidales; family Bacteroidaceae; genus Prevotella. The sequence goes on from CAJOPT010000099.1 coordinate 34,360, forward strand.
ACCTCGTTCCGTTGGAACATAGATTGTAGTGGAGTCCAAATAGAGTTTCCTGTCTGGTGTCATCCAGTCGAATACCTCCCCTTGTGTCACTACGCTGAACTTCTCGCCTGTGAGGTGACACAGCCGTCGGTTCTCTTCGTGTTCGTCTTCCAAAACAAAATAGCCGTTAGGCAGGCTTGTTCCGTTGAAGTTGTTCAGCAGCCATCGCCGTTGAGGGTCTATAGGCTTCATTTTAACATCATCGTAATCGATAGTCCATTGTCGTCTGAAGTCGAATGCACGTACCGTACCGTTGATCTCAGCAAACTCCACGATATTAAAGCGATGTCCTTTGAGGAAGGGGGTGAATGTCTTGCCGTCGAAGCGGACGAAGCCCGACAGTGTACCTATATAAATATATCCGCGCGAGTCTTGCCACAGTCGTTCAGCCTGCATCTGCGGCAGTCCGTCTTGTGTGGTGTATCGACGATAGGTGAGATGTCTCTCCACCTGTGCCTGCAATGTGAGGCATAGGAATAATGCCAGTCCCAATAGTAGGGTTTGTTTTGTCTTCATGATGCGAAGTTACGATAAAAAGCCGAAAAACAAAAGCTTTTAAGCAAAATAATTATTCCTTTATCAGAGTTCGTCATTCGTAAGGGGCAGTTCGTCAAAAATTGACTTTTGATGACCTTATATCTTTTCGTTTTTCTCTATCTTTGTGAAAAATATGAACTAACAAAAAAATAAAAATTATGAAAAGACTTTTTACATTTATTTTCGTACTCATGGCACTGACCATGGGCGCAAAGGCAGAAGAACTGAGCGTCACCTACAAGGCTGGCGAAGTAAGACTAACCATGAGTACGACGGAAAGGAATGTGTTTTCCACCCTTCTATTACTTGGTGAGTTGCAACTGCAAGAAGGCTATGGTGATGAGATGCAGGTATACGACAAGACCGGCAACAAGCTGCTTATGTCCTTATCGGCCTATATGGTCGTGTCCGATGATGTGACTCCCGAAGACAATATCGTCCATGAACTCACTTCTGACGATTGGAATGTATTAGATACGCAAAATGCGGAACTGGCTCAGACGCTGCGGTCACAGAATATTAATAAGGTGTCGATGCTGTTCCATGGCTCCACTGCAACTGAGGACGTCAATATTGAAATATCCAATGGGATGCCGATAGCAGCAATCAGCGAGGCCAACGGTTACTGTTTCAATGCACTGATGGCTTTAGGAGTGCTGCAGACGCAGCTTGACGGCGATAAAATGGTATATGCAAGGAACGGCAAGTCGCTGTTCTACATGAGTGGTGATTCACCAGTCACAGCCGTCTTCAATATCTGTGATGGCGTGACGACGGCTGACAATTTCACCTATGAGCTTACGACAGAGGACAGGCAGGTGTTAGGTGATGTGGAAATGCCAGGTACGGCAGGTCAGACGCTGGGCGATCTGCTTGAGGAGGTCAAGAGTATCAGCATAACCTTCGTGGGTGTGCCCGAAGACACATCATTCGACCCTTATACCACGCCGCTGACCTTTGAACCGCTGACTGACGGTACCACCGTTACAATTAGCAATCCCTTAGGACTTACAATAGAATATAGCACTGACGGTGGCAGCGCGTGGACAACGGCCAGCGCATCTACAATATCCATCAGTGGTATTGCCGCTGGCGCAAAGGTTTGTCTGCGTGGTAATAATGCGGCATACGGTCAGCCTAACAATGATGCCTCAAAAGCAGTAAACATTACGTTCGACAAGGACTGTTATGTCTATGGCAATGTGATGAGCCTCATCAGCAGCACCGGCTATGCGTCGCTGACCACACTGACAAGCACAAACACCTTCCATAATCTGTTCGGGAATAACGATCATTTCGTAAGCCACACCACCAGGAATCTGGTACTGCCGGCAACAACACTGACACAAGGATGCTATAACGGAATGTTTGCAAGGTCAACGATCAGTCGCGCACCAGAGCTGCCAGCCACCACGATTGCTCGTGAGTGCTATAGAAATATGTTCTATGCATGTCCGAATCTGAAAGCTGCTCCGGCTTTGCCAGCCACCACCATGGACTATGAGTGCTATTACGGTATGTTCGAAAGCTGTATCGCATTGACGGAAGCTCCCGAGCTGCCGGCAACGCAGCTGGACATGTACTGCTACGATAATATGTTCCGTGGCTGCACTGCTCTGACAAAGGCTCCCCAGTTGCTGCCTGCCACTACGTTGGAATACGGCTGCTACGAATATATGTTTGGGCAGTGTACCAGTCTGGTGACGGCTCCGGCACTACCAGCCACCACGCTGGCAACGAACTGCTGTAAAGCCATGTTCTATGGGTGTACCGCCCTGATCAATGCCCCCGAGCTGCCCGCCACCACACTGGCAGACAATTGCTATGCCAGCATGTTCTATGGTTGTTCCAGTCTGGAGAAAGCACCCGAACTGTCTGCTTCCACACTGGTGAGCGGCTGCTACAACTATATGTTTGCCAAATGTACCAAGCTGAACTACGTGAAATGCCTGGCTACCGACCTGACAGCTAATAATGCTGATGCAGACTGGCAACGTGGCACCAACGAATGGCTCTACGGTGTGGCACCAACTGGTACCTTCGTCAAGGCGGAGGGTGTCGATGCATGGACAATAGGCGTCAGCGGTATCCCTACAGGATGGACCGTGGAAGAGGTATCCACTGGCATTGAGAGCCTCAACATGACTCACTCCCAGAGTGAAGGTACTTGGTACACACTGGATGGACGAAAAGTCAGCGGTGTACCGACACAAAAAGGCATCTACATAAAAGATGGGAAGAAAATTGTACGTTAACATCAATAATAAGTGATATGAATTACAAAAGAATAGTATTGTCGATGTTCATGCTGCTTGGAATGGCAGTGTGGACTAAAGCACAGAATGGGACACTGACACTTAAGTTGCGTCCGGGGGAGGTGATGATGGAAACCACTGAGCTGCAGCAGCAGGAGTTGGCGGCGCTGAATGCCATAGGACTGTTGTCCATGGAGGTGGAATACGGTTGGCATGACTATTGTAATGCGGACAATAAACGTCTGCTGTCCATTGATGTATGGTCGAATAGCGAATCATTATTGCAGACGGCTGAGGACGTGAGCAGTACCGACAATATCGTGCGTGAGCTGACGGCTGACGACAACTTCACCTATCTGCTGAATGAGGATGATCTTGCCGCCTTTGCTGATTGGCTTTACCAAGGGGACGGAAGAGGTAATATTATGGTGAATGACTGTTTCCGTTATGTTAAGAGTATCACAATGGCATTCGATGTTCCTTCAGGTGTCAGGAGTCTCATCTCCAATCCTTCTCAAAGCGATGAGGCTTGGTATACACTGGATGGTCGCAAGCTCAGCGGTGTACCGACGAAGCCTGGCGTGTATGTTGTTGGTGGTCGTAAGATTCTTATTGGAAACAAGCGGTAAACAAACCGAAATACTATTTGTATCGAATCGGAGGAGTATTCGATTGATATACTCCTCCGATAGTGCATAGAACCCTCACTATACAAAAGTTTTCATTATTTTGCTGTCACTGCAATCTTTATTCTATATTTTTCTTTATCTTCTCCACGTAAGCATCGATGACAGCTACCGCTGTGATATTGACTACATCGCGCACACTGGCACCGAAGTCGACGAAGTGGATGGCTTTGTTGAGTCCCATCTGGATAGGACCAATTATTTCCACATCAGTGTTGAGTGACTGTAGCATCTTATAGCTGGAGCGTGCTGACGTGAGGTTCGGGAATACAAGTGTGTTGACATCCAGACCTTTCAGACGGGAGAATGGATAAAGGTCATCGCGTATCTCTTTATCGAGAGCGAATCCAATCTGCATCTCACCGTCAACGGTCAGGTCACTATATTCAGCCTGTACCTTTGCCACGGCATTCTTCACTTTTTCAGCACCGACGGTGATACTACTTCCGAAATTGGAATGGCTGATCAGGGCGATGACAGGTTTCTCGTTGAAGAACTCCACTGCGTGAGCACTCAGTTTTGTAATGTCAGCCAAGGTGTCGGTGTCAGGGTCTTCATTGACAAGAGTGTCAGCAAGATACAACGTGCCTCGTGGTGAGTTGATGATATGCATTGTTCCGAAATGTTTGTATTCCGGTCTGATACCTATTACCTCATTGACAACCTTGATAGTATTGGAGTAACGAGTATAAAGACCAGTGATAAATGCGTCAGCGTCACCAGTTTCCACCATCATCATACCAAAGTAGTTGCGCTCGTACATCTTGTCGTATGCTTCTTGGAATGTATATCCCTGTCGCGCGCGTTTCTCAGCAAGATGTTTAGCATATGTCGCACGGCGACCTTGCTCCTGGTCGGCACGCATGTCAATCAGTTCGATATCTGTAAGGTCAAGTTTCAGACGGTTTGCCAGACGGTGCAGGCGGTCGGGGTTACCCAGGAGAATAGGCTTGCATATTGCTTCCTGCTTTGCTTGAACCGCAGCTTTCATCATTGTCTGGTTCTCTCCCTCGGCAAATACCACTCTTTGCGGGTGCTTGGCAGCCGTTGCGTGCAGGTTACGGGTTAGTTTTGTCTCCTGACCGAGCAACTGTCGCAGGTTTTGCTTGTATGAATCCCAGTCTTTTATCTCAGTTCTCGCAACGCCACTTTTTATCGCTGCTTTCGCAACGGCCGCAGACACTTCTGTGATGAGACGTGGGTCGATAGGTTTCGGGATGAAGTAGTTCGGTCCAAATGTGAGGTCATTAACATGATATACTTGGTTTACCACATCTGGTACAGTCTCTTTCGCAAGGTCGGCAATTGCCAGGACTGCAGCCATCTTCATCTCTTCATTGATGGCACGGGCATGAACGTCGAGTGCTCCACGGAAGATATATGGGAATCCGATTACATTGTTTATCTGATTAGGATAGTCACTCCGACCTGTCGACATAAGCACGTCTGGTCTTGCAGCCATGGCATCCTCGTATGAAATCTCAGGAACAGGGTTGGCAAGAGCGAAGACGATAGGATTGTCAGCCATCGAGCGGACCATGTCCTGTGTAAGGACATTGCCTTTCGATAATCCAACAAACACGTCAGCTCCCTTTACTGCTTCCTCTAATGTATGCACATCCCTGCGGTCTGTGGCAAAAAAGGCTTTCTGTGGGGTGAGCTTCTCGCGGTCAGAGGTAATTACTCCCTTGGAGTCAAGCATCACGATGTTTTCCTTCCTTGCTCCTAACGCCACGTATAGCTTAGTACAGGAGATTGCGGCGGCACCTGCTCCGTTAACAACGATTTTTACCTTCTCGATATCTTTTCCTGCTACCTCTAATGCATTCTTCAGACCGGCAGCTGAGATAATAGCTGTTCCATGCTGGTCGTCATGCATAACGGGGATGTCAAGGGTCTTCTTCAGACGTTCTTCAATGGCGAAGCATTCTGGAGCTTTTATGTCTTCAAGATTGATACCACCAAATGACGGTGCGATCTTCTCAACAGCCTCGCAGAACTTTTCCGGGTCTTTCTCGTCAAGTTCAATATCAAAGACGTCGATACCTCCGTAGATTTTGAAAAGGAGACCTTTTCCTTCCATTACTGGCTTTCCGCTCATGGCTCCGATGTCGCCTAATCCCAACACTGCCGTTCCATTGGAAATTACGGCGACAAGATTTCCCTTGTCGGTATATTTATAGACATCATCGGGATTCTGCTGTATTTCCAAACATGGGTATGCCACACCGGGAGAATAGGCAAGCGAGAGGTCTGTTTGCGTACGATATGGTTTAGTAGGTTTTACTTCGATTTTTCCTGGTCTGCCATTTGAATGATATTCGAGCGCAGCTTCTTTAGTTATTTTTACCATAGATATATAATTTAATTATTGCACAAGGAATAAAACTTTTCGCAAAGTTACGAAAAGTCGAGAGCAAAACAAAGAAAATCATTTCTTTTTTTGCCGAGACGTAGTAACTTCGCCATCTTGATGGCAAAGTTACGAAAA
>CAJOPT010000100.1 GCA_905236455.1 uncultured Prevotella sp.
ACGGAACTCTAACTGCTGAACAGAAAACTGCCATCCGTGAACTCATCGATAATCCAAACAACTTGGAGCAGATGACACAGGGATATTACCGTATCATCACCTATGCATGGGAGAAACAGGCGGATACACCTGAGCGTCGCTATGTGCGTGGCTATCTCTATGGCGACGGAACCAGTAACGATATCAAGGAGTACGACTCCACCAACGGAGCCGTCAAGTCTCTTGTAGCCAATGAGACGACCGCAGCTGCCGAGTATGATCCTGCAAGTATCTTCTGGTTTGAGGGTACGACTTCTGGAGAAAACGGAAGCGGCTATCCGCGCTACTACGTCCGAACACAGGGCTTGAACTTGGCTGGAAGTGGAATGAACAGTGGCGATGCCTACAAGTGTCGTTACGAGAATCTTGGTGCCGCTGTTACTCAGCTTAAGACCAGCGACACTGAATCGAGACAGTATCTGAGTGCTACACCTACAGAGCGTACCAATACCAACCAGTGCTTCGACGAACAGGCAGGTATTTTCAAAACCCGCATGTATCTGCAGAAAGTGGGTGAGGCAAACGATAATGAGTTACCATTCAAATTGAAGATGAATAATTATGGGGATGGTTATTGCTACTCTACATTCTATGTGCCATACGATATAGACATTCAGACAGAGGGCAGTGTTGCCTTTATCGGTAAATTCGAACATCCGAACAGTGCTGCTGGTGGAACGACAGCTGATGGTTATACAGAGGCAAGCAATAAGATTCGTTGTCATTCAATTAATGACTATACTCAGGAGACACAAAGGTTTGTTCCTGCTGCTACTCCAGTGTTGATTCGTGTGCCGGCAAGCAATGTGGGAGAAGACACAAATGGGACGTTCTTTGTAGATATAGACCTTCCAAACAATGCGCCATCTGAAGCGGTGCCAGCTACAGACAATAGTTTCCTCGGTTCATATCTGACCCGGAAACTTCCTGATGGTACAGGTACCATATACGTGTTTGGTAAGTCTGCTAAATATGGTCCAGGCTTCTTCAAAAATTCTGGAAATGTAGACGGAATGCCAAAGAATAATCTTAACATTAAGAGTAATAAGATGTATTATATTACTCCGACAACAGAAAGTAAGCAATACACACTAGAGTTGTATGAGATGGATGAGGTTACAGGCATAATGTATCAGACGGATGGATTTTCCGTTTCTTCAGATTCTGAGGATGGCAAGTTCTATGATTTACAAGGACGCCGTATAGAGCATCCTGTACAGCGTGGTGTATATATAGTTAATGGTAAAAAGAAGGTCATAAAGTAAGAGAGGAAGATGAAGATGCGTACAAAGAAAGAATACTTAATACCGTTATCGGAGATTGTGATTCTCAGAATTGGTGACATTCTGGAAGATGTAGTCATATTTTCTGCTCAGAAAGAGGAGGATGATCCAGAAGAAGAGGTGGATCAAGATTCAAAAGAGATATTTGAGATGTATCCTAATACTTTCCAGCACCATAACCCCTGGGAAGACTAAGTAATCGGTGAATTCTATATGACAATGCGGTCGCACAGATTTATTCTGATGCGACCGCATTACTTTTCTTTGTATAGCTTATCAAATCTTATACTTAAAGCTGGAGCCGCCTACGAACTCGCGCATGATGCTCGTTGGTGGTATCTCTTTGTCGCTAATAGGAATGAAGAAGTGGATGAACTTCAACAGACGATGTGCCTCGGAGTATTCCGGACAGTTCTTCGGTACGCTTGCAAGGATAATCTCTGCGTGGGTGCGCAATACCGCAAACTCAATGTTAAGGGCGGAGTTGAACATTACGTCAGCTGTCTCCTGGAATGGGAATATCCATTTGTCCTCAGCCTCACATACGTTCTTCCACTGGCTGATAGTTTCTCTCGCAGTGAAAGCTCCTTTATTATAGTCGCGGATGATGCGCCTTAGTAAGCGGTTGTCGCGCACTGGTATCCAGTTGTGGTCATCAAGGGAGATACTTGTAAGTGCCGATATATAGACCTTGAACTTTGCGTAGTCGGGAATCTTCTTTGTAAGTAATGGGTTCAAGGCATGAATACCCTCAATGATGAGCACGCTGTCGCTTGACAGCTTCATCTTCTTACCGTTCCATTCACGCTTGCCCGTGACGAAATTATATTCCGGAACCTCAACGCACTCGCCTGACATCAATCTTAATAGGTGGTCCTCAAGAAGTGAGTATTCTACTGTCTCGATATTGTCAAAGTCATAGTCTCCGTTAGGCAGCTTCGGGGTGTCAAGGCGGTTTACGAAGTAGTCGTCGGTGGAGAAAGAGAAAGGACGAAGACCGCATGCCAACAGCTGGACGCTAAGGCGTTTGCAGAACGTCGTCTTTCCTGACGATGACGGTCCGGTGATGAGAATCAGCCGCACAGGATGTTCTTCCTGATGGAAGCGACGGTCTATCTCTTCTGCTATCTGTACAATCTTCTTTTCCTGCAGGGCCTCGCTCACTTGAATCAGCTCCGAGGCGTGTCCTCTGAGGATAGCTTTGTTTACGTCACCTGCGTTAGAAAGGCGCATGATGATGTCCCAATGGGTCTTCTCGGCAAACATCTCGTATGTCTTCGGCATGTCGACCTTCTCTGCAAGTACTGTGGGATTGTTCCAGTCGGGTACACGCAGAAGCATACCGTCATGGTATGGCTCCAGTCCCCATACCTGTAGGTAGCCTGCCGAGGGTACGAGTGGTCCATAGTAATAGTCAACGGTGTCTCCTAATGTGTAATAGTCGCTGTAAATCTGTCCGCTGGTCTCCAGTAACTTTACCTTGTCGGTGAAACCTCTTTCCGCAAAAACACGGACAGCCTCCTCTGTAGTAGCCTCGTTACGTCTGAAAGGCATGTCGGTATTGACAATCTCCTGCATCCGCTCACGGATCTTGTCAATGTCACCTTCTACCAGTTGCTCATTCTTCGCTTTCTTGAAATTGCAATAATAGCCTCGCGAGATAGTATGCTCTATGAAGAGCTTTGAGCCGGGGAAGATGTCCTGTGTGGCTTTGTATAGGACAAAACACAGTGACCGTACATAGACACGGTGTCCTGAGCCTTCACGGGCGTCAAGAAACTCCACGTCACGGTTCTGGTATAGTCTGAACTTCAGTCCTTGGGATGCGTTGTTTACTTTCGCGGAAACTACTGGATACTGCATCTGCAACTCGTCGGCGAACTCTTGGTATACATCAAGCAAGGAAGTTCCCTCAGGGAAACTCTTTGTGATGTTGTTGTTTTTACATCTGATTTGTAACATGGCTTTAGGTTTTCTGCAAAGTTACGAAAAATCGAGTGCAGAACAAAAGAAACTCGTTTCTTTTTTATGCCAAGATGCAGTAACTTATCCAAAGTTACGAAAAATATCTTACATTACTATTAGATTAGAGGATCTTTTAGTATCATTTAGGAGGTAATACCTACTTTTGGTTAATCGGTATTTGAAGTTTTTTTGAAGACGTTGTTTCGTAAAAATCCTTGTTTTTCGGTATTGTATAGCTCACGGAATGGCCGTACCTTTGCGTACGATTTGCAAAGGATTAGTTACATCTTAGCAACATAAACAGAACACGGATTAAGAAAATCAATTCACATATATAAAAAAGGGAAAAATGAACACAACAATCGTAGTTTACGGTTCCTCAACAGGAACATGCGAGGCTATCGCAGAGAAGATAGCCCAGAAAATTGGCTGTGAGGCCATCAACGTACAGGACTTGACAGCAGACGTGATTAACAGCAACCAGAACTTGATTCTCGGTACCTCGACATGGGGCGCAGGTGAGTTGCAGGATGACTGGTACGACGGTCTTAAGGTTCTTCAAGATGCCAACCTCGCAGGAAAGACCATCGCCCTCTTCGGCTGTGGCGATTGCGAGTCTTATGGCGATACCTTTGTTGGTGGCATCGGTGAGCTGTATAACAGTATTAAGGAGAGCGGAGCGCACTTCGTGGGTGCTGTAAGTACCGACGGATATACCTTCGATGACTCTGAGGCTGTGGTGGATGGCAAATTCGTGGGTCTGCCACTTGATGACGTGAATGAGGATGACAAGACCGATGTCCGCATAGATGCGTGGATAGCCGAGATTTCTCCAAGTCTTTAAGATTAATTGAGAACTGATAATTGACAATTTATGAAGATGCAGCAGACAATGGTCCAAGTGCTACCGCCAGAGATGAAGGTACTTATGAACCACATCTATGAATATAAGAAAGGTGTACGAAGAATGGTTCTCTTTACTTGCAACCGCCGTTTCGAGGCGTTTGCTACCCAACGTCTGTGCCGCCAGTCCATCGACTATGTGGTTCAGCCTGCGGGCAAGGAGAATGTAAATGTCTACTTTGGACGAAAAGAGTGCCTCGATGCCATCCGTCTGTTCATCACCCGTCCGCTTAATGAGCTGTCGCCCGAGGAGGACTTTATCCTCGGTGCGATGCTTGGCTACGACATCTGCGCCCAGTGTGAGCGTTATTGTGAGCGCAAGGCTGCGTGTAAGCGAAAGCCATGCAAGCTTGCTTGAGCGTGACCATAGGTATCACAATGGCATTATAGTCATAAATCTGGCCGAGTGTAAATACTTACTTGGGTACATGACGGCAGTGCGACACATATAATGATGCCACGACACATATAGTGACTGCACAGTGATGGAAACAAGCCTATAGAATATCTTTAAGAAAGTCCCTATTTATGGTCATTGCGTACGGAAAAGTGACAGCAATGACAGCAAAAAAGCGAAAAACTTTTTTTTATTTTTAGCAAAACCGCAACAGGTTTTGTGGAAAATTCGTATATTTGCACCAAAATAGTAAGCTCTGCGCATGAAAGTACCGTTGATAGGAATCAGCCGTCATAGGTTGGGTAGTGATGGTGAAGGTGTGACAACGCTTGTGACCTTTCATGGCTGTCCTCTCCGGTGTAAATACTGTCTTAATCCGCAATGTCTGCATAAGAATGGGGTCTGGAGAGAGCTTGATGAGAAGGCGGTATACGACAATGTGGTAATTGATAATCTATATTTTCTTGCCACGGGTGGAGGAATAACCTTTGGTGGTGGAGAGCCGTGTGTTAGAAGTGAGTTCATAAAGCACTTTTGTAGTCTTATACCTGAGCAGTGGAACATCGATGTAGAGACTTGTCTGAATGTGGAGCGCAGGCATCTTGTGACGTTGAAGCCATTGGTGAACCATTACTTTATAGATATCAAGGACATGAATCCTAATATATATATAAGGTACACGGGAAGAAGCAACCGGCGGGTGATAGGTAATCTTCGTTGGCTTGCTTCTCAAGGATTAGCTGATAAAGTGACAATACGTCTTCCGCATATCCCCGATTACAATACCCCTGAAGATGTTGTCAAAAGCCGAAATATTCTTGAGAATATGGGTTTTAAGGATTTTGATGAGTTCGAATACATAACCAACATAGACAAATACAAGAAATTATGAAAGCAGGAAAGCGAATTTGCAAGGAGCTGAAGGCTGTAAGGAAGAAGATTGCCGACACAAATGGTATTGAGTATCATCCAACAAAGTGCAACCACAAGGGCGACTGTGCCGGAACATGTCCGAAGTGTGATGAGGAGCTGCGTTATATTGAACGGGAGCTTAACAGGCTACAGGCAATAGGCAAGGCAGCCGTAGTGACAGGTGTGTCACTTGGAATATCAGCACTGACGAGTTGTAACCTGCTTCGCCCCCAGCCCTCTGGCTATATGGAGCGTTTAGAGGGAGAAGTGCCTGTAAAGGTGGTGCCGGACTCTCTTCAGGAGATAGAATTAGAAGGTGACGTGCCTGTAAATGTCATAGACAATAACACAGACACGTCATCTATAGATAAACCCTTCATAGAGAAGAGATAAGTTGTTGGATTAATACTCAGTTCCCATTATTCCTCTTTACGGTCATCGATATTATCACCCTCTGTTGGTGCCAAGTCTTTCTCAAACTCAGTGATACCATTGCTGATGAGGATGTTATACCATTGCAGGAGTTTCTTTATGTCGCTGTTGTGAACGCGGTCGCGGTCATATTCCGGAAGTACGGTGGCAAAGTATGTTGTCAACTCCTTTGCTGAAGCCTTGCGCCAGTTAAGTGAGGCAGGCTTGCCGTTCTCATGATCTCGAACTTTAGCCAGTACCTCTCCCAGAGGTATGTCCTCAGCTTCAGTAAACATGGTGATGTCAGCGAGTGATGTGACTCGGTCGGTTGAGAATACAGGCATGCGCTTGTGCGTATCGTCGAGAGTCTCGACAATCAAGTTTGCCTTTCCACGGCTCACCAGTTTGTAAAGTCCAGGTTTGCCGGCAATTGAAAGAATGGTTTGTAACATTGCTTTTTCGTTTTATAGTTATTGTTTTAATTGAGTTATTGGTTATGAGTTATAAATTTCTTTGAGAAGTTCCCGTACCTGTAAATCTACATCCATATTTCCGTCATTGCAAATCTCATAGTTACTAAGGCGTATAACCTCTTCTTGTGGCAGCTGGCGATGAATCCATTCGAGTGCTTTCTCACGGCTGATACCATCACGTCTCATGATACGTGAGATACGGGTCTCAAGAGGTGCGGTAACACATACCACCTTATTTATATCTATACGTGTGTGGAAGTTGCTGTCAAAGAGGATGGCACTCTCCAGCCAGTCATATCCGGACTGCTCAAAGTCGGCGGCAACGGCAGGATGAACGATGTCGTTGACAGCTTGGACATTGTCTGGGCTCGCAAGTATAAACTCAGCCATAACCCTCTTTTGTAATTTGTCCTGTTCGTAGACATGTTCTCCGATAAGAGCAATAAGTGAAGAACGTATCATGGAAGATGAGCGCATTAGCCGTTTTGCCGCCGCGTCACAGTCATATACCTCTATGCCATATTTTCTCAGCCATTGGCAAACAAACGACTTGCCGGCACCTATGCCACCAGTTATAGCGATTTTCATAATCTTATCGGTTATCTCTGTTCAATAAGGTAATCCACCTCGCTCACCTCTGGACGGGCATTACGGATACCGTTAGGTACCGATCGTAAGTAAATCTTACACTTCTCCTCCTTGTTACTGATGTTGTTATAGTCAGCTACGAGCTTGAACCCTGTAGGAAGGAGCGTCTTTGTCTCAATATTCTTTGGCATGGACTTAAGCTTGTTAGCTCCTACGACAAACTTGACTCTCACCTTTAGGGGGAACGTGCGGAGCACATAACCATCCGGCATGTTTACAGCCTCTATCGGCACCTCCACGCTCTCTTCTGTCAGTACGTCAGGATATAATGTCATCTTTATGTTTGATGGCACAAACTTCGCTCCTTGGATTTTCCGAATCGATACCATCATGGAAGTCGTATCCGTGACGTTGGCTATATGTTGGCGCACGGTATAGGCGGTCTTAATGCTGTCAAGCAGTTTCTTAGACGCATAGACGGTAACAGAGTCAGGGTCGAATTTCACCCTCGACATATAGTATCCGTTGCTTGGGATAACATAGCCTAATAGCTTGGCCGGCACTTTTTTGTTTTGTCCGAAGTTATAAGAGAAGTCGATTTTTTCAGGCTTGATGGCAGTTATTTTGGAAGACTTATACAGTTGAAGGTATAATTGCTTTTGTAAGTCAGCTCCAGAGACAGACCCTTCTCTCTTGGCATTTGCGTAGGTGTTGAAGTCTATAGTCAAAGGGCGCAGGATGTTTCCATACAAGTACCCCATCATGATAAATCCTTTGTCGCGTATGGTGAAGCGTGCGGTGGAAGGCAGCTCGTTAACAATTACGACATTCTTCGGGACGTTGACCATTCTCATTTCCACAGAGACCTCTTTCTCATACGTCTCATTGAGTGCCATCAATAGCCAGAAGACTCCGCTGAGCGCCAAGAAGAAGAAAAAAATCAGGAACTCCTTGTTCACCATTTTGAACAAGAACTTCCTGATTATGGTTAAAAACTTCAACACAGCAGACATTCCGACCGTTGCTTTGCGCTTTTAAGAAGCAGCCTGTCCGTTTTGCATCTGTGAGGTTGCGTCAGCGAAGACATAGTTACGGTCAACTCTTATTACCGTACCCTTAGCCACCTCGACTTCAATGATGTTGGCGGAAGTGTCGATACGCTTTACTGTACCATAGATACCGCCACTGACAACGACCTTGGATCCCTCCTGTAATGCATTCTGGAACTCTCGTATCTTTTTCTGCTTTTGCTGTTGCGGACGAATCATAAATAACCACATGATGGCAAAGATAGCCACCATCATAATTAACATAGGCCAAATACTGCCTTGTTGCTGCGGTTGCTGGGCAGCAAGTAAATGAAACATGCTCATTGTTCTTGTTCTTTTGTATTATCGTTATTGTTCTCTGTTATCGGTTCCTTGTCTGAATAGGCTTCAGTCCTGATTCTTCTACGCTTGCTTGACTGTGTATTCTTGTCATAGCCGTTGCCCTTTTGCTTGTGTGGCATCCGTGGCGCGCCAATGGGTTTCAGCAACAACCCTTTGTCTATAAGATGGCGGGCGATAGTGTCCAGCATTCCATTGATATATCCTCCGCTCCTTGGAGTACTGTAAAGTTTTGCGAGGTCAACGTATTCATTGATAGTCACGCTTATCGGGATGTTTGGGAATGTAAGCATTTCGGCGATGGCAATCTGCATGATGACAATATCCATATAGGCAAGTCGGGAGAAGTCCCAGTTTCGGGAAGTCTCGCTCATATACTTCTGGTAAGTGTCAGCATTCAGGATTGTGGCACGGTACAGCTTGCATGCGAACTCCTTGTCTTCTTCATCCTTATACTCTGGAAGCAGCTCCTGCTTGGATTTGTTCTTCTGCTCGAAGCGTCGGATGGTCTTTAGTACGAATGTGTCAATAACCTCCTTGTCATCATTCCAATAAAGGCTCTTCTCTTCTAATATGGAGTCCAGCTCGTCATTGTCTTGTATTAATGTACGGTAGATCTTTCGCCATACCTCACGGTCGCTTTCATAAGAGTCTTCCTGGTCTTCCATGTAGTCCTTAAAGAACTGGCTTTGCTCTATCTGATTGCAAAGCTTCCTCACAATCTCAATGTCGTTGTCCCAAGTCATCTTCTGACTCTCTACAAATTCCGACAGTTGTTTGTTCTCCTCCAGTTGGACCGCAAACTTATTATACGCAAACTTCGCAGACGGCTCCGGCTTGCCCTCACGCTTAGCCCTGTTGATGCCAATCTCCAGGCGGTGTCGCTCTTCTTGTGTGACTGCCACAATCAGCATTAACAGATAATTATATAAGTCATATGCTTTAGATAAGCTGAAAAGCAATTCCTTCTCAGCATTCTCTATGTTACGGTTGCCGTTTTGATAGTATGCGTAGGTTAACTGAACTATCTTTAGCCGAATTAATTCTCGATTAATCATATTCTTTCTTATTCGTATCTAAATATCAATATGCAAAATTATGAAAAAAACGGCATATATGCAAGAATTATATATGTTTTTTACTTTTTTTCTGAAACGTATGAAAAAAACGTGGGCTTCTTTTTGGTTTTGTGCTCACTTATTCGTACCATTGACTTCGTCGAAAGTACTCTCGCTCGACAAAAAAAAGAAAAAAAACTGTTTTCTTTTGGTTTTGTGCTCACTTATTCGTACCTTTGCACCGCTTTTTTCAGCACTAACGGATTTCGTGTGATGGTGAATTAAGGCAGAATCATTTAACAAACTTAATTTAGAGTAACACATTTTATTATGAAAGAGATTAACGTAAAAGGTCAGAAGCGTGCTGCCATAGGCAAGAAAGCTTCCAAGTTGATTCGTAAGGAGGGACTTGTTCCCTGTAACATCTATGGTGAGAAGAAAGACGCAAACGGTCTCCCAGTAGCAGAGTCTTTTGTTGTTCCTTTCACAGAATTGCGTAAGGTTGTCTATACTCCTCACGTTTATGTTGTAAACCTTGATATTGAAGGTGAGAGTCACATTGCCATAATGAAGGAGCTTCAGTTCCATCCAGTGACAGACGCATTGCTGCATGTTGACTTCTATGAGGTAAATGAGACAAAGCCAATCACTGTAGGAATCCCAGTAAAACTCAATGGACTTGCAGAAGGTGTGAAGGCTGGTGGTAAGCTTAATCTTGCTGTTCGCAGACTGAATGTGACAGCTCCTTACAAGCAGATTCCAGAGCAGCTTGACATTGATGTGACATCACTGGAGCTTGGTAAGAGTATCAAAGTATCTGAGCTGAGCTTTGAAGGCTTGGAGCTGGCTACTCCTGGTGAGGTTGTGGTATGTTCTGTTAAGGCTACACGTGCCTCACGTTCCGCAGCTGCCGCTGCAGATAATGCTGAAGAATAATATATCTGAAGCAGATGGACAAATATCTCATTTGTGGATTGGGCAATCCAGGAGTGGAATACGCAGAGACCCGCCACAATACAGGATACATGGTATTGGACGCTTTTGCAAAAGCGTCCAATATTGTTTTTGAGGACAAGCGCTATGGTTTTGTGGCAGAGACAAGCATTAAGGGACGGAAAGTGTTTCTGCTGAAGCCGACCACTTATATGAATCTCAGTGGTAATGCCGTCCGTTACTGGATGAACAAGGAGAATATAGACCAGAAACGGTTAATGGTTATTAGCGATGATGTGGCTCTTCCTCTTGGTGATTTCCGTCTGAAAGCTGGTGGCTCTAATGGTGGTCACAATGGTCTTGGACATATACAGCAGCTGATAGGGCAGGATTATCCCCGTCTACGTATAGGTATAGGAAATGATTATCCTCAAGGAAGGCAAGTAGACTGGGTGCTTGGTAAGTTCAGTGAGGCAGACAAGGCTCTTCTCTCTCCACGCATAGACCTTGCGGTGGAAATTATCCGTAGCTTTGTGCTTGCGGGTATTGATATCACGATGAACCAGTATAACAAGCTTGGGAAGGCATCTAAAGCCAATAAAGAAAAGAAATCAGACACTGCCGCAAATAATAAAGAAGAAATATGCCAAGTGAAGCAAGAATAGACAAATGGCTATGGGCTGCACGCATCTTTAAGACACGATCCATTGCTGCCGATGCGTGTAAGAACGGGCGTGTCACTATTAATGGTGTCAATGTCAAGCCTTCACGTCCACTGAAGGAAGGAGAGGTTGTCGCTGTCAGGAAGCCTCCCGTGACCTATTCGTTTAAGGTTCTTAAATGCATTGAGCAACGCGTAGGTGCAAAGCTCCTTCCTGAGATATACGAGAATGTTACCGATGCCAGTCAGTATGAGCTTTTGGAGATGAGTCGTATCAGTGGATTTGTAGACCGTGCAAGGGGTACCGGTCGTCCCACGAAGAAAGACCGCCGCGCCATGGATGCGTTCATTGGTCCTGTCTTTGATGACTTTGACGATGATATGGATATTGAATAATAAAAACTAAATAATTATGACCAATTTAGCCATTTTTGTTTCAGGCAGTGGTACTAACTGTGAGAATATAATACGTTATTTTACTCAGGAGCAACCACGCAGAGATGTGAGAATTGCCCTTGTCCTGAGCAATAAGTCCGATGCCTATGCCCTTGTCAGGGCACAAAACCTCAACGTGCCAACAGTCGTAATGGAGAAGAGACAGTTCCTTGACGGGGAGAGTGTTTTGAAGGTCATGAAGGAATATGAAATAGACTTTATCGTACTGGCAGGGTTCCTACTTATGATACCCGATTTCCTTCTGCGTGCCTATCCTCGTCGTATTGTCAATATACACCCTTCTCTCTTGCCTAAGTATGGTGGTAAGGGAATGTGGGGACACCATGTTCATGAAGCAGTATGTGAGGCTAAGGAGAAAGAGTCTGGTATCACCATCCATTGGGTGAGTGAGGTATGCGACGGAGGTGAGATTATCGCCCAGTTCAAAACCCCTCTGTCTCCAGAGGATACTCCGGACGATATTGCTGATAAAGTGCATGTATTGGAAATGAAAAACTTCCCCAAGGTTATTGAGGAAGTTATTCAAACTTTATAAAGCCAGTAATATTAATCTGCCATCATCGGTCCGCCGAAGCCACCGCCACGAGGAGGACGGCCGCCACCGAAGCCACCGCCACCACCTCTTCGGCGTTCACCTCGACCACCTTCACCAGGAGGAGGACCCATTCTCTGTCCATCATCAAATCCTGGATGGTCGCCTTGTGGACGTTGCATGCTTTCCCTGCTGCCAAAGAGGTTGAGTCTGTAGCTTGCCCGTAGCATGAAATAGCTGCTAATACTGTTGTATTCTGTGTCGGTACGTTGCATCGCATTGATAACACGGCTGAAGTTGCTTTGTTCTTTGAGGATATCATAGCACTGCAGCGAGAGAGTCAGGGCATTGCCTTTCAGGAAGCTATGGCTTATCTGTGCGTTCCATATCAGCTCGTTAGTGTTTAGTGACGCATCGCTATATCCTCTTCTGCTCTGCTCATGAATATCTGTAGATATACTGGTACCCCATGGAAGTGTGAAATTGATGTTTGTTCCGTAGGAGAACTGCCATGTGCTCAGATTGTTTGATGCCTGCAACTCATTCTTGGTGTGTGTGTAGTTGAGTGAGCCGTCTAATTCAACCTCTAACCAGCTGTTGCGGTAGCTTGCGGAGAGACGTTCGCCAATGTTCGTGGAGTTTGTCACGTTTTTCTGGGAATTGGCGTTGCGCTGAAGACTCAGGTAACCAACGTAATGGTTATATCCCGCTGTGGTGAAGGTGTTAATGTTCCATACACCGGCAGAGTCAACGGATGTGTTGAACATCACAGCACCGTTTATGTCCCAGTTGCCGTTAATATTTTCCGGCTGTGTCGTCCTTCCTCCTGTAATCTCGTCATAGATTACTTTGTTGCTTATACTGTTTCTGGTGTTACTGTAATTGACAAATGTCATTATAGAGCGTTGGTGGCTCTGCATATAAGTATTATAGAATAGGCGGAAACGATTCGTGAAGGCAGGCTTCAGTCCAGGATTACCGACTTTGATGTTCAGTGGGTCGCTGTCGTCAACGATAGAAAGCAGGTCGCTCATGCTCGGTTGTGTGGTTGTTCCTCTATAGTTGACGCGCAAGTTACTTTGTTTGTTAAAGCGATAGCGGAAGTCGAGTGTAGGGCTCCAGTTTACGACATTACGCATCGTGTCGGCATGTACACCGAGGTAGTCTTGCATGTATCTTGAGCGTTGTGGCTGTACCATCACACCGGCGTTTAACTGATATTTCTGGCGTACCATTCTGAACATTGCCTGTATCTCATGGGTATATGTCCTGTACTCGGAGTTGCGGCTCAGGTCAGAGTCGTAATAGTCTTCAAGAGGATTGCTTAGCAGTGACAGATAGCTGTCCCATGAGCGGTACCCAGGTACTACTGAGCGGAAGAAATCCTCACCTAAGTTAGAGAAATCGTATGTCGAGCGGTCGCTCTTGCTCAATGAATATTTATATTTGTAGCTAAGTTGCAGGTATATTTTGTAGCCTATTGGCTCGCTATATGTTCCCTGAAGAGAGTAGTTCCAGTTCTTTGTAGGCATCAGATTGTAGCGGTTTGTCTGATAGGTGGAGTCTGTTCCGAGGAAATTCATTACCTGATAGAGGTGTACGTTCTGCGTTGACAAGCTTGTTGACTCCGAGTCAGAATAGCTGACATTTCCACGTAGTGTAATGTTACGTCCGTTATTGCTGAGTTTCCTGTTCAATTGCAACATCGCTCCCGCATTCTTGGACTCGCCATAGCTGATGGAATTGTTGTTTTGAGTATTCACCATCAATCCCTTGGATTGTAATTGGCGTATAGCCTCTTCCTCAAGAGGATTCTCCACATAGTCATAAGGATCCTCATTGTACGAAGCTGAGGCTGAGATGGTCTTGCCGTCTGACGTTGAGAGCTTGGCGTTAGGTCTGAACATTATGTTTGTCATGGAGTCAGGTTGCCACTCTAACCTGAAGCGGAAGTCCCATGAGTTGCCACGGGTGTACTTCTGCGACAGACTGTTGGTGAAAGACCCCAATGAGCTTACGAAATTCTCGGATGACACCTTGGTGTTCAGGTCGCCATCGGAGTGGTTCCACCTAATGCTACCATCCATTTTCAACTTGTTTTTCTCCTCGTAGTTAAAGTTGATTCCAGCCATCTTGGTGGCATTTAACCCCTCACGGGTGGCACTGCGCCCACCACGCGGACCACCTCCAAATCCCATGTCGTTGACGTTGTTGGCATTCCCGAGCATCATTATGCGGTATTTGCTGTTGAAATATGCCCCCATAAGCTTCTCTGCATATCGGTTATGTGTGCCATAGCCGAGGTCCAAGTTTGAGAACATTCCTTTGTTCATACCTTTCTTTATGGCGAAGTCAAGAACGGTCTCTTCCTCACCGTCATCGATTCCTGTAACGCGGGAAAGGTCACTTTGCTGGTCGTAAGCTTTTACACGCTCAACGATACTTGTCGGCAGGTTCTTCATGGCAGTCTTCGTGTCGCCGGTCATGAACTCTTTGCCGTCGACAAGAATCTTCTTCACTTCCTTACCATTGATTTTGATGGTACCGTCATCGCTGACCTCCGCACCTGGCAGCTTCTTCACAAGAGCCTCAACGGTGGAGCCTTCCGCAACGCGATAGGCAGAGGCATTATACATGAAAGTGTCTTCTTTTAATACTACCTTGGAAGCTTGACCAGTAACGGTCGTTCCCTTCAACATAACGGCGTCAGCCCCCATGATAATCTTTTCCAAATCCACATTCTTGTCATCAGTCACGGTAACATTCTTGCACAAGGTCTTGTATCCTACGTAACTCACCTTTACAATATACGTTCCGTTCTCGGGAGCAGAAATAGAAAAGTCGCCGTTGTCATCGGAGATTGCGCCAGTGACGAATGTACTATCTTGCTTTAGCAGTTGGACAGTCACAAAAGGAACGACTTCTTTTGTGTCGCGGTCGGATAGTGAACCGGATACTATTCTGTCCTGTGCAGTCGCCGATAAAGACAAGAGAGTCAGAAACAATGCGTAAACAATCTTTCTCATTATATTATGTTTTTTGTTAATATGCGTAGCAGGGCATTTTGCTTTATACATGACTTAGATGTATTGAACGTGAAATAGTTTAAAAACTTTTACATTATCTTTATGTGTTGCAAATTGTTGCACAAAGGTATGCTAATGTGCGCAGTTTATAACTTTTGAATGTAAAAAAACGCTAAATAGTTGGTTTGTAGGCATTAAGGCAATTCTAAAAACATTACCTTTGCAAAACAAATTAGTATGAGAGAAGGAGAGAGAATGATGGAGCAGAGAATAATTTTTTCACAGAATTTTCAGAATGACTTGGCTATTGCGTTGTCGGAATGTGAGCGCGACCAGATTTTTGTACTCACCGATGATGTGACGAAGGAGAAGTGCTGGCCTTTGTTGAGTCATTATTTCGGACTTAAGCATGCACATATAATCACTATACCGTCAGGTGACCAGAACAAGACGATAGAGAGTATGGCTTATGTCTGGCAGGAACTGGAGAAGGGTGGTGGTACCCGTCATTCCTGTCTTGTGAATCTTGGTGGCGGTATGGTAACAGACCTTGGTGGCTTTGCCGCATCGACATTCAAAAGAGGAATAAACTTCATCAATATTCCCACAACACTGCTCGCCATGGTTGACGCAAGTGTCGGTGGAAAGACTGGTATAAACTTCGGTGGCTTGAAAAACGAGGTTGGCGTGTTTAATGATTCCAAATTCGTAATCCTTAACACGGAGTTTCTTAGTACTTTGGATTCCGAGAATATGTTGAGTGGCTATGCGGAGATGCTTAAGCATGGGTTAATCAACTCTGAGGAGATGTGGGCGGAGCTTGTTACCTACGACATAAACGAGCCAAACCTGAAACGTCTTCAACGTATGGTAGCCGACTCTGTAAGAGTGAAAGAGCGTATCGTGGAGGAAGACCCTTCGGAGCAGGGACTACGCAAGGCTCTTAACCTTGGTCATACTTTCGGACACGCTTTCGAGTCGTGGGCACTTAGGCGTAATCCAGTCCTTCATGGATATGCCGTAGCCTATGGTCTTATCTGTGAGCTGTATCTCAGTACTGTTAAGATGGGATTCCCCGCTGATAAGATGCGTCAGACAGTCAGGTATATTTGTGATAATTATGGCACTTTGCCTATCACATGTGATGACTATGATGAGCTGATAGAGCTGATGACACACGACAAGAAAAACCGAGGAAACGAAATCAACGTTACACTTCTTGGCGATATTGGTGATGTTCACATAAACCAAACCGTAAATAATGAGGAAATAAAGGAGGCACTTGATTTTCTTAGGGAGGGAGCATGAAGTGACCCCCTTTTTTTATTTGTCTTTTTTCGCAAGAAAATGCTCGACAGCCTTTTTTGCCTTGTTGTGTCCAATAGCGTATAGACGCTCGTACTTGTCAAAGTCAAACGTGTCGTATCTGTTCATGGGGATGTCAACAAGAATGTCTGGAGGAGTTATTTTGATAGCTTGCTGCGCATTCCTGTTTATCATGATAGAGGTGGAGCGGTTTAGCAGTGTATAGTAATTCATGTCCCTGTCCTCTGGAAGAAACCTGTTAAGCAATGCCACTACCCGTGACTTCTCGCTTTGTTCCCGTAAGATTTTACGTAACTCTACTTGTCCTTTATAATCATGACCACTAACGTTCACCCCTATAAGCAAGTCGTCTTTTTGGCGTTTCACACGGTTCAGCGGCAAGGGATTGACTAATCCGCCGTCAACGAGTATCTTGTCATTGCTTTTTACTGGGTCAAAGAACAACGGCAAGGAGATTGACGCGCGAATAGCCTCATAGAGGCTGCCTTTGTTGAAAACCACTTCATTTCCCGTAACCACGTCAGTTGCGACGGCACAATATGGGATGTCCAGGTCTTCAATTTTTACGTCAGGCACCACTTCCATCATAGCGTTGATGATTCTGTCACCCTTGACAATGTGGTTGAGACTAAAAGAAAAATCCAATAAAGAGAGTACTTTTTTGCGGTCAATAGTCATCATCCACTTCTTGAAATCCTCAAGGCGGCCAGCGGCATACATACCACCAACTAAAGCTCCCATGGATGTTCCTGCGACAGAATGTATATGGTATCCCATCTCCTGCAACTGGTCAATGGCACCGATATGTGCCAAGCCCCTGGCACCACCAGTAGACAGCACTAATGCTACATCTCTCCTGTCTTTCCTTTTCTCCTTACCCCAATTAAACATATTACTATATATAATTTCCTGATTTGCAAAATTACGATTTTATTTCTGATACCACAAGCAAATAACAATATAATTCTTCTATAAATACTATCAGTATACGCCCTTATTGTTTCATAAAAAGCATTAATGTGCGTAATTTGTTTTGTTTTATTGTCAATTTGCATTATCTTTGCAAATGCATTTAAAAGGAGAAATACAATGGCAAGAGGAAAAAGTATTTGTAAAACTTTGAAGGCTGTGCGTCAGCGAATAGCAGATGCCAATGGTATAGTTTACAAGCCACAGCCGTGTGACTATCAAGGCGATTGCTTAGGAACATGCCCCGCATGTGAGGCGGAAGTGCGTTATCTGGAAAACCAGTTGGCTGTGATTCGCCGCAAGGGAGTGGCAGCTACAGTCGTAGGTGTCGCTATGGGCTTAGGGTCGTTGTCGCCTGCAGCGGCTTATGCTCAGTCAGATTGTTGCTCACAGAATGGTCATGAGAAAAAAACGGGCAAAGACTGTTGTGAGAAAAAAGACAAGGATGACAATGCCCGCACACTTCGTGGTAAGGTCGCTCCTCATACAGTGAAGATGGGTAAACCGATAAAGATTCATGGTGTGGTGCTTGACTTCCAGGGCGTTCCTGTGGGTAATGCGGAGATTGTATGGAATGGTGATGTCATAGCCCACACTACCCCAGAAGGTGTGTTCACAGGTAAAGTGCCTGCAGGTGAGACTATCTATATTAAGACGCGTGAATACGAGCCTGGGAGTGTTGTGGTTACAAAGGAAAATGCCAAGGCGTTGGAGGTGAAGCTTCACCCAATGATGCCTATGGGTATCATGCCAATGCGCTATGAGCCAACATCAGAGCCAGTAGAATAAGCATTAGCGGCATGTTGTTGAATATTGTTTATATTATTGTCGGTATAGCTCTCGTCTTATGGGGTGCTGATCGCCTGACAGATGGTGCCGTTGCTATTGCGGAGCGTATGCATATACCGCAAATAGTAATAGGACTTACAATTGTGGCAATGGGTACGTCAATGCCGGAATTCTGTGTCAGTTTGGTGTCGGCATTGAAGGGTACGCCCGACATGGCAGTAGGAAACGTTGTGGGCTCCAATGTCTTTAACTCGCTGCTAATAGTAGGCGTCGCAGCCTTGATAGCTCCGATGACAATACTTCCTGCGACGGTTAAGAAAGATATTCCCTTTGCCTTAGTGTCTTCTTTCTTGCTTACATTTTTCTGTATCGACGGTGAGATATCACGTACCGATGCCGGGCTGCTTTTCCTGTTGTTTGTCGTGTTCATGGCGATGACGCTAAACAGCGCGAAGACGGCAAAAGGAAACAATAATAATGATGCGTCTCAGGCTATGCCCGATACGTCAGAGACAGACGGGAAAGTATCGGTGTTAAAGTCTGTAGGCTTTGTGTTGTTAGGATTAGGATGTCTTATCGGAGGCAGCAATATATTTGTTACTGGTGCTTCCGAGGTAGCCAAGGCTTTCGGTATCAGCGATGCCGTTATTGGTCTTACAATTGTGGCAATGGGTACGTCGCTTCCAGAACTGGCTACTACGGCAGTTAGCGCGAGGAAAGGTAACAGTGGCATAGCTATTGGCAATGTCTTGGGCTCAAATGTGTTTAATATACTGATGGTCGTAGGTGTCACGGGGCTTATCAGTCCCATGACATTGAATGGCATAACGTCAGTTGACCTTACCATGTTAGTGGTGTCAATGCTCCTCTTGTGGCTTTTCTCTTTCACAAAGTATACCATCCAACGTTGGGAAGGGGCTGTCTTGTCAGTTTTGTTCGCAGTTTATTTAGCTTATCTTGTACTTCAAGCTATTGGATGACATTGTCGGTGATCAGCTCTCAAATTGCTTTATGCTGATACAGCAGAACGGAAAATGATATTTTGAATATGGATAATAGAAAAGATGAGGGATTGCGTTCCCTCGGCTCAAAAACGCAATATAGAATGGATTATTCACCCGAGGTGCTGGAGACTTTCGAGAACAAGCATCAGGGAAATGACTATTGGGTACGGTTCAATTGTCCTGAGTTTACATCACTTTGTCCTATTACAGGACAGCCGGACTTTGCAGAACTACGTATCTCTTATATCCCAGATAGACGTATGGTGGAGAGCAAGAGCCTGAAACTCTACCTTTTTAGTTTCCGTAATCACGGAGACTTCCATGAGGATTGCGTAAACATTATCATGAAAGATTTAATCAGGCTGATGGATCCGAAATATATAGAGGTGACGGGATTATTCACCCCACGAGGTGGAATAAGCATCTGGCCATATGCCAATTACGGTAAACCAGGCACTCGCTATGAGGAGCTGGCTGAGTATCGTATGCGGAATCACAATATGGATTAGCCTCTAATAATCCAGTAGCTATCTTATAGAATCTTTTGTGGCTTGCTTTGCAGCCGCCTCCATAGCTTTTTTGTTGGCTTCCATGGCATTCTTCTGTCTGTGGAAGCCAATGATTTTTCCATCCATACGCAATGCCAAGGTATCGTCTAACATATATACAAACTCCACTGTGTCACGTTTAATCAGGTTGTCAGGAATCCTTTTGCGCTCCTTGTCTACTGTGTCGCGTGTGAGAATCAGTTTACCGTTGTATGGGTGCCATTCTGTAAGGCGCGGCACAGGCGGATACTCAACGAGACTTTCGTCGGAGAGACTGTTTCCTCTGAAGATCATTCCTACAGCCGTTGCCTGATAATGTCGTTTTAGGGAGAATCCGTATTCGCGAGGTATGAAAATCAGTTTCTTTATGGAGTCTGTCAGCTCTGCCTCTATCTCCTCTGTAGTCTTTGTGGCAGAGCTTTTTAGTGTAGGCATAACCTGATAGGTCCACGTGCCTTTAAGCTGGTCGAGGTCAATAACCATCTCAACCTCTTTTGGGTTCTTAGGATTTAGCATGATGCCAACCCAGTCGCCGATTTCAGGATGTCCGAATATTTTATGTTTCTTATTAGCGTTGATAATGTTATATGTAATAGGGTCACCACCCTCGTTAGGCAGGAACACAATAACAGAATCGGAGCATCCGTCGCATGCAAGACCGTATATCATCTTGTCGCCATCCAGCTTGTTGCTCTTCTCAATAGCCTCGGGTTTCTTGTTGTTGTCGTTCCTTTTACAGTTGGAAAACCCCAGTAGTATGGTGATTGCAAGTAAAAAATAAAATCTTTTCATATTGTGATATATATTTGGTTGCAAAAATAATTGATTTTGTTGAGAACAGCAAATTTAATCCTTTATCTTTATGTTATAAATAAATAAAAATATAAGATAGGGTAGTTATATATATTTTTTGTCTACCTTTTACTTAGTTGAAAGTACTTACGCTCGACAAAGAAAAGAAAAAGCGTTTTCTTTTTGGTTTTGTGCTCGCTTATTCGTACCTTTGCATGCCAAAACAGAAAGAAACAGAATCAAGATATGAAAAAGAAAATCCAGTTTAGTCTCGTTTACCGGGATATGTGGCAGAGCTCAGGAAAGTTCCAACCACGTAAAGACCAGCTTGAGCGTATCGCTCCAGTGATTATCGAGATGGGCTGTTTTGCCCGTGTGGAAACAAATGGAGGCGCTTTCGAGCAGGTTAATCTCCTTGCAGGTGAGAATCCTAATGACGCAGTACGTGCTTTCTGTAAGCCTTTTAATGATGCAGGTATAAAGACCCACATGCTTGACCGTGGCTTAAATGCATTGCGAATGTATCCTGTGCCTGATGACGTGCGAGCTTTAATGTATAAGGTAAAGCATGCACAGGGTGTTGATATCCCTCGTATCTTTGACGGCTTGAATGATGTGCGTAATATCATTCCAAGCATCAAATGGGCGAAGGAGGCAGGAATGACGCCACAAGCGACACTTTGTATAACTACTTCACCTGTACACACTCTCGAGTATTATATGAACATTGCCACCCAGCTTGTTGAGGCTGGAGCCGAGGAGATTTGTCTAAAAGATATGGCAGGTATTGGTCAACCGGCATTCCTCGGTAAACTTACAAAGATGATCAAGGATAAATATCCTGATATAATAATAGAGTACCATGGTCATTCTGGACCTGGAATGTCGATGGCTTCAATACTCGAGGTTTGTGAGAATGGAGCCGACATTATCGATACTGCCATAGAACCGTTGAGTTGGGGTAAGGTTCATCCAGATGTTATCTCAGTACAGTCAATGTTGAGAAATGAAGGCTTCGAGGTTCCGGATATCAATATGAAGGCATATATGAAAGCCCGCTCTCTCACTCAGGAGTTCATTGATGACTGGCTTGGCTATTTCATCAATCCAGGTAATAAGCACATGTCATCCTTACTGTTAGGGTGCGGTTTGCCAGGTGGAATGATGGGCTCGATGATGGCTGACCTTGGTGGTATTATGGGGACAATCAATAACATTCGCCGTAAGCGTGGCGATGAAGAGCTTACCACCGATGATATGCTTGTAAAACTCTTTAATGAGGTGGAATATGTATGGCCACGTGTAGGCTATCCGCCATTGGTGACACCGTTTAGCCAGTATGTAAAGAATATTGCCTTGATGAATCTTCTTACCATGGAGCAAGGTAAGGGACGTTTTGTAATGATGGACGATGCCATGTGGGGTATGATTCTCGGCAAGAGTGGTAAGATTCCTGGAGATATTGCACCAGAACTTATTGAGTTGGCAAAAAAACAAGGACGTGAGTTTACTGATGCCGACCCGCACACATTACTTCCTAATGCTCTGGACGACTTTAGGAAAGAGATGGATGAGAACGGATGGGAATACGGTCAGGATGATGAGGAACTTTGGGAACTTGCCATGCATCCGGAGCAGTATCGTAACTATAAGAGCGGACAGGCAAAGAAGAATTTCCTTGCTGATTTGCAGAAAGCCAAGGATGCTGCCCTCGGTGCTGCTATGTCACCAGAGGAGCTCTCTGCGTTCAAACATGCGAAAGCGGATGCTATCGTCGCACCCGTCAAAGGACAGGTGTTCTGGGAGTTCGGCGGTGACGGAGAGGCGGTTGCAGCTGTTGAGCCTTATATAGGCAAAGAATATCAAGAGGGTGATGCCTTTTGTTATATTCAGGCTACATGGGGCGAGTTTGTCACTATTCCCGCTGCGTTAGGAGGAAAGCTTGTTGAGATTGCCGCAAAGCAAGGCTCAAAGGTTAACAAAGGTGACGTTCTCGCATATATAGAGCGCCCTCAAGCTTAACAAATGAATTATCAGAATATAATAGATAAATATTATGGGAAGGAAGAGTCTGTCGCCACAGGCGACAGACTCTTAGACAATGTTTTATCGAACTCCCGTTATAAAAAACGGAAGTCTTCGTTGAAGACCATCCTTCTTCGTCATAGCAGGGCTGTTGCCGACAGGGCTTTGATGATTGCCGAAGCTCACCCGGAAATGAATCTTGACAGGCAGTTTGTTGAAGAGGCAGCTATGTTGCACGACATTGGGATTTTTTTGTGCGATGCGCCAGGGATTGCTTGTTATGGAACATATCCATATATCTGCCACGGATGGCTCGGTGCTGAATTGTTAAGGAAGGAAGGATATCCCCTTCATGCAAGGATATGCGAGCGGCATACGGGCGCAGGTCTTACAAAAAAAGATATTTCCGGCAGGAACCTCCCTCTTCCTAATCAGGATTTCCTTCCAGAGACATTGACAGAGCAGTTGATTTGTTATGCGGATAAGTTCTATTCAAAGTCACATTTAGATGTAGAGAAAACTTATGAACAGGCAGAGCGAAGCCTTGCTAAGTTTGGTGAAGAGGGTGTCGTGCGTTTTCGTACATGGAGAAAGCTTTTTGAATAGCAGACAGTCATATTTATTGTATGTTAAGTTAAATAATGGCAATCTGTATGCTGTTGTCAAAAGATTTTAGTACTTTTGCACTTTGATGAGAAGGAAGGCTATCATATTCCTACTGGTTGGTGCGGTCATGATGATGATGGCAAGCAATCGTTTTGTTCCTTTTTTTTACAATCAAGGAAGGCAAAACATTTCATCATTTACCGATGACTCTATACATAGTGACAGCACAGTCATGGACTCCTTGCGTCTTGCTATTCTCGCTCACAACAAGGTTATAGACGATTCCATTCGTTTAGATAGTATTCAGCGGGCTAAGTCAAACGGCTTGGAGGCTCCTGTGCAATATGAGGCATCTGACTCCCTTGTATACTTCTCAAGCTCGAAGGCTGCACGCCTTTATGGATCAGCCAAAGTAGACTATCAAAACATGAAACTTACCAGTGACAAAGTCTATATAAGTCTTGACAGCAGTATCGTGCGTGCTACGGGCTCAGCGGATAGTACCGCTGAGGGCGGGTTGAAGAACAAACCTGTTTTCAAATGGGGTAGCGATACCTATGACACTGATACTATGGCATTTAATTTCAAGACAAAGAAAGGACTTATCAATCATGTATACACGGAACAGGAAGATGGCTATCTAACAGGAGAGAAAGGTAAACGTAACGATAAGGGTGAGATTTATATAGAGCACGGACGTTACACTACCTGTGATGATCCTCATCCGGATTTCTATATCTCTTTGTCACGGGCAAAGGTGCGTCCGGGTAAGGATGTCGTATTCGGACCGGCATATCTGGTTGTAGCAGATGTCCCTCTTCCTTTGGCTATTCCGTATGGTTTCTTCCCGTTCACTAAGAGCTACTCCAGCGGATTTATTATGCCAACCTATGGTGATGAGACCAACCGAGGCTTTTATCTGCGTGATGGTGGCTATTATTTCGCTATGAATGACAAGTGGGACTTGAAATTGCTTGGCGAAATCTACACACGTGGCTCTTGGGGTATTACGGCTACGAGCAACTATAAGAAGCGATATAAGTATTCTGGCACATTCTTATTCAGCTATCAAGATACCAGGACTGGTGACAAAGGCATGCCAGACTATTCTAAACAAGAAAGTTTCAAGCTGCAATGGAACCATACACAAGACCCGAAGGCTAATCCTTTCAGTACCCTCTCTGCTAATGTGAACTTTGCAAGCACCAGTTACGAGCGTAATAATCTGACGAGTATGTATAACCCGCAGCTCATGACACAGAGTACACGTACTTCCTCTGTAAGATGGGGAACGCAGTTCTCAAGTCTGGGGATATCGTTGAACACCACCATGAATCTTGCTCAGAATATGCGCGACTCTACTATCTCACTGACATTTCCTGACATCAACCTTACTGTGGCGCGTTTCTATCCTTTCAAGCGCAAGAAGGCTGCCGGTGATGAGCGGTGGTATGAGAAAATATCAATGAGGTATACTGGTCAGATGTCTAATTCTATTAATACAAAAGAAGACCATCTGTTGCATTCTGATTTGATGAAGGAGTGGAAGAATGGTATACAGCATCAGATTCCTATTGAGGCAAATTTCACTTTGTTCAACTATCTGACAGTTACTCCTAATATCAGTTTCACGGATCGTATGTATTTCAATAGAATTGAAAAGTCATGGGATGAGGAGCAAAGTAAGGAGGTCTCAGATACGGTTAGCGGGTTCCATAACATATACAACTGGAATCTTGGTATGAGTATCAATACAAAGATTTATGGATTCTGGGTGCCGAACAGGAAGATCTTCGGCGATAAGATACAGGCGATACGCCATGTGATTACCCCATCAGTGTCTTTACAGTATGCTCCTGACTTCAGCGCGTCGCGTTATGGCGTATATAAAACATACCAGAAAACCAATGCCGACGGTTCTGTGGAGATGGTGGAATACTCACCTTATAGCGAGCTGTTGTACGGTGGACCGACTAAAGGTCAGTCGAAAACAGTCTCTTTCTCTCTGTTGAACAACTTGGAGATGAAGGTGAAGAGTGATAAGGATTCTACTGGCTTTAAGAAAGTGAGCCTCATAGATGAGTTCGGATTGAAAATGTCGTATAATGCGGCTGCTACGACACATCGTTGGAGTGATATCAGTGCCAACCTGCGTCTTAAATGGTGGAAGAATTACACATTCTCATTAAACACCACTTTTGCGATGTATGCCTACGAGTTGGATGATAATGATAAACCATTTGTGGGGAACCATACAGAGTTCGGACAGGGACGGTTCCCGCGCTTCCAGTCTTTATCGCAAAACTTTTCCTTTACGTTAGATCCAGATAAGTTAAAGAAATGGTTTGGCTCAAGTGAGGATAAAGAAGGGAAGTCAACGGGCAATAGTAAGGATGAGGAAGGTGTAGATACAGATATTGAGTCGAATGTAGATACAGAAATGGAACGCGGCACCCGCGGTGCAAAGAAGCAATCCTCAATGGCTTCTACTGACAGTGACGGCTATATGACATTTTCTTTGCCATGGGCTTTTACCATAGGATATGGTGTAAGTATCAGTGAGGATAAGCAGGGAACGTTCAATAAGGATAAAATGCGTTATCCATATAAACTTACTCATAACTTGAACTTGAGTGGAAATATACGTATCAGTGATGGTTGGAATATTAACTTCCGCTCTGGTTATGACTTTGAGACGAAGGATGTGTCTATGACAACAGTGTCGTTGGCGCGTGACTTGCATTGTTTCAATATGAGCGCATCTGTGGTCATCGCACCATACACATCGTATAACTTTACGTTCCGTTGTAATGCTTCAACACTTATGGATGCGTTGAAGTATGACAAGCAAAGTGGTAACACTAATGTGATAAAGTGGTATTAGTTTTAAGACTTATGACAGCTTTGCCAAGTCTTCTTCCTCACCGACAATCCAGATGATGTCGCCTTTTGCGAAGACATGTGAGGGATTCACTGCTGAAAGGTTTTCTTTTCCTTCCTCCAAGCCAACAACCATGCAGTTGTATTTGTCGCGGATTCCACTTTCTTGAAGGGTCTTGCCGATAAACATACTGCTGCCGCTGATAATAATCTGACGAAGCTTCATCTCCCGTTTCTCAATATCCGGATCATCATCATACTGCTCTGTGTTGAGGGATGCACCAAACTTTGACAGTTGGTCGTCACTGCCGATAACCTGTAATGTGTCTCCAGGAAAAAGAATGGTCTCACCATTGGGGATGTTTATCCTTTGCCTGCCTCGTAAGACACTGCTTACGTGAACACCGAAACGCTGACCAAGATTGATTTCCCGGAGGGTCATACCAGCCCATTTCGAGTCTTCAGGAATCTCGAAGTCACTTATATGTAGGTTGCGGTCGAGCAAGTGACCTTCATATAAAGGTTTTTTCTTTCCCTTTACCTGTGCCTCAATGTCTCGCGAGCGAAGGTTGAGTAGAAACAGCCTCTCCAGTTTGATGCTGCGGTGCTTGATCCATCTGGAAAAAAGCAACAAGCATACCACAATGAAGCCGATGGTAATCAGAATCGCATTGTTGAACCGGGTAAGGGTGTTGCAGATATAGAAAACAAAGCCCATGGCAATGACAAACCGCACTATAATAGTAAAAATAAGTGGAAGGCGGTTCCAATTGCTCTCTACCCATAGTCGTCTGAACTCCTCACTGTGGTTCTTCTTCATAACCATGGCTCGGAGGAATGGAGAGATACATAGTATGGTTATTATACCTGCAATGATGTTTGCATATGGTAGCAGTTGTCTGCCTGGTAGTAGCTTTATTATAAAAGGTAAGACAAATGTGAATATAAGTGTAATGACTGCGGATGACAGTATACCGTAGATGAGTGTGTTTGTTGCCATCTGTGTGAGCAACTTCTTCCAGATACTTTGCTGGTTAGTATTAGGATGGCTCATCGTGAAATGGTTCATGAATTTAATCCACTTCTGTGGTAGCCTCCTCTCCAATGTGTTGTATACTGGTGTGGAGGCATTAATCATATAAGGGGTAAGAAATGTCGTTATTACCGAGACGGCAACGACTACAGGGTATAGGAAATCGCTGATAACACCTAAGGCTAATCCTAATGAGGCGATAATAAAAGAGAACTCTCCAATCTGTGCCATGGAAAAACCGCATCTCATGGCAGACTTCAAGGATTCTCCTCCCATGGCATAACCAAGAGTTCCAAAGACAGCCTGACCGATAAGTATCGCAAGGACAAGCGCAAGGATAGGGAATGCATATTCTACAAGAATCTTCGGGTCAACCAACATACCTACTGACACAAAGAATATTGCACCAAAAAGATTCTTTACTGGCTCTACTAACTTTATAATCTTATCAGCCTCTATGGTCTCTGCAAGAATACTACCCATGACAAACGCTCCAAAAGCACTGCTGAAGCCTACATGCGTTGAAAGAACCGCCATTGCGCAACAAAGTCCCAGTGATACTATTAGTAACACCTCGTTGTTTATTAACTTTCTGGTAGAACGCAAGAATAGTGGGATGGCAAAGATGCCAACAACAAACCACAATACAAGAAAGAAAACAATCTTCAGGACACTGCCAAGCATCTGACCGCTGTCCGGGCTGTTGTCACCGGCAATAGCTGACAACATCACCATCATTACTATGGCAAGGATATCCTCTAATATTAAGACGCTCATGACTATACCGGCAAAATGTTGTTGACGAAGTCCAAGGTCGTCAAAGGCTTTGTAGATAATGGTTGTTGAAGACATCGCAAGCATACCTCCAAGGAAGATGCAGTCCATCTTCTCCCATCCGAACATTTTACCTACACACATACCTGTCATCATCATGCAGAACACAATGACACAGGTGGTGATGATGGGTGAGGCACCCATCTTAAGTATCTTCTTGAATGAGAAGTCTAATCCAAGGGAGAAAAGGGTGAACATAACACCGATATCTGCCCAAGTCTGAATGTCTTTCTGGTCAACGACTGATGCCGTGTAAGGCATGTGAGGTGACACGAGGAATCCCGCCACAATATATCCCAGCACAAGCGGTTGCTTGAGTTTCTTGAATACTAATGTGACGATACCTGCAACGACAAGGATTAGTGCAAGGTCTTTGACCAGGGCAGGTAGTTCAGACATAAATTATTTCGTTACAATTATTTAAGTTAATCGTTGTAAGAAGCCGTCAGCTCACAAATCTTTATTATAACCTGCATGGCTTTCTCCATTACCTGAATGGAGACGAACTCGTGGGGACCGTGGAAATTTACCCCACCGGCAAAGATGTTTGGACAAGGGAGGCCACGGAATGACAGTTGTGCTCCGTCAGTACCGCCACGGATAGGCATTACTTTCGGTGGAACGCCGCATTCTTGCATCGCATGTAACACAAGATCTATAACATGCATGTTTGGATCAATCTTCTCTTTCATGTTATAATACTGATCTTTCAACTCTATTCTTACAGTGCCCTCACCATACTTTTCGTTCATCTTCCTTACACAATCCTCCATGAAACGTTTGCGATCCTCAAAACGACTGCGGTCATGGTCGCGTATGATGTAGGAAAGCTTAGCTTCCTCAGTACGGCTGTCAATATTCAACAGGTGGTAGAATCCCTGATAGCCTTCTGTAGTCTCTGGAATGTCTGTCTCAGGAATCATTGCGTTGAACTCGCAAGCCAGACGGTTGGCGTTAATCATCTTTCCTTTGGCATAACCTGTATGAACACTGACTCCTTTGATGAATATTTTTGCACCGGCGGCATTGAAGTTCTCAAATTCCAACTCGCCAAGGTCGCCGCCGTCAATGGTGTAACCCCATTCGCATCCAAACTTCTCAACATCGAAATGGTGGGCTCCCATGCCAATTTCCTCATCAGGATTGAACGCTACCCGAATATCTCCGTGCTTGATGTCTTTGTTGTCACGAAGATAGCACATTGCCTGAATGATCTCTGCAATGCCAGCTTTGTCATCAGCTCCGAGTAAAGTCTTCCCGTCTGTAACAATCAAGTCTTCGCCTTTGTGTGCTAACAGCTCAGGGAATATTGAGGGACTGGATACTATACCTGGTGACAGCTCAATGTCTGAGCCGTCGTAGTTTTGTACAATACGTGCTTGAATATTTGCCCCACTGGCATCGGGACTGGTGTCATAGTGTGATATGAATCCTATTGTCGGTATATTCTTTTTTACGTTAGAGGGCAACGTGGCATATATATACC
Source organism: uncultured Prevotella sp. (assembly GCA_905236455.1). Taxonomy (GTDB): domain Bacteria; phylum Bacteroidota; class Bacteroidia; order Bacteroidales; family Bacteroidaceae; genus Prevotella. The sequence continues at coordinate 29,318 of CAJOPT010000100.1, forward strand.
CTTTGTCATCCATGTCTACATCGGAAAACCCCTCGCGTATAAGCTCATTCTTCAGGTATTCCGCAAAGATGAGTTGTTTAGATGTGCTGGGCACACTTTCTGAGTCTTCGGCTGATTGTGTATCGAACTTTGTGTAATTAATAAATCTTTCGGTTAAATCCATGATTATTTGTAAGTTATTGTTTATTTTCCGTTCCATTCAAAATGCTGGAAGTCTTTGCAGCTCTTCCATTCTCCTCCCCATTTGAATCCGTTCTGGGTAAATAGCTTATAGGCAAGATCTTTCTTGTCAATTTTATATTTGAATTTCTTGTTGCGGTCGCAATATGGTCTGCCAGTTTCCGGTTGGACATACATAGAGCCATCCTTCCTGATTTTGTAATAAGGATTATAAAGGGTGTTGATGTCTATGGCAAGACCACGGGCATGATGTGATATGACTTTTGTTCCTGCTACGGCACGGTAGCAAAAGCAGGAGCTGTTGTTTGCCCTCATCTGAGTCTCGTCATCTGCGTCAAAGTAGTCTGGCAGCATCATTCTCTCAATAGGGTATTTTGCCTTATATAGCTGTCTGAAGATATCTATGAGGATATTTGCAATAGCCTTGTTGCAGACCATCTCCCCAAGATGAATCTTATTGTCGTAGTCCCAGTGCAACACTTTAATGTGGCGCAGGTCTTCTCGCTTGATGAAAGGATTGTCCTTATATGACTTTCCTTGCATTAGTTCCCAAATGTTGTCGGGGATAGGCTCGGCAACGAAACAATTGTGCTCACCGTATGTTTTTATGGCAGCATCGCTTACGGTCTTTCCTGCTTCCCAATTATGGAGGATTGTTTTCTCGGAATTATCTTGTTGTGAAGGTATCCATCCGCAGAAAAGAGCAGATAGAACCATTACCCAACATGTCGTTATGATGGTTATGGTGTATCTTTTCACTTTTTGTATGCCCATGGTTAGAAGGCGCAAATAATAATAAAGTGACCCCGTTGGGATTCAAACCCAAGACCTTCAGAACCGGAATCTGACGCTCTATTCAGCTAAGCTACGGGGCCATTTGCCTGCAAAGATTTCTAAATCAAATGCAATAAAGCTTGCTTTAATTGCTGAGATGCAGCTAATCTTCTGCAAAGATACGATTAAATTGGCACAATACAAAAGAAAAATGGGATTTTCTTTTGTATTGTCGGGTGCAAGTGCCTTTGAATACTTATAAAGTCTTATATTAGTGGCATCCCAGCCAGCTTACACTCTTTCCGCATGTCGTCTGGCCAGATGCTGGCTTGTATCTCTCCGATATGCCCTTTGTGGAGTAAAACCATACAAAGACGACTCTGCCCGATGCCGCCGCCAATGCTCAGAGGCAGCTTGTCGTCAAGCAGTTGACGATGGAAATAGAGTTCCTTACGCTCTTCTTTGTTCTCAATGGCAAGCTGTCGGAGTAATGACTCCTTGTCAACGCGGATTCCCATTGATGACAACTCGAACGAGCGTTGTAATACCGGATACCATATGAGGATGTCGCCGTTGAGTCCTGCCATGCCGTTCTCTGCGACAGTAGACCAGTCGTCGTAGTCGGGGGCACGGCCGTCGTGCTTCTCCCCGTTGCTGAGAACGCCGCCGATGCCAATGATGAAGACAGCCCCGTATGCCTTACAGATAGCGTCTTCTCTTTCTTTTGGTGTCAAATCGGGATACATCTTAAGAAGTTCCTCGCTGTGTATGAAATGGATCTTCTCAGGCAGGAACGGTTTTATCTGTGGGTATGTCTCACATGTCAGGTATTCCGTCCGACGTATGGCAGAGTATATGCGCTCAACAATATCCTTTAGACTTTTTAGTGTACGTTGATCCTTTGTGATTACAGCCTCCCAGTCCCATTGGTCAACATATAGTGAATGGAGGTTGTCTAATTCCTCGTCAGCCCTAATGGCGTTCATGTCAGTATATATGCCATAGCCAGGCTCTATCTTGTATTCTGCCAATGTCAGCCGTTTCCACTTGGCAAGTGAGTGAACGACCTCTGCCTGTGAGTCGTTCAAGTCCTTTATAGGGAAAGTGACAGGGCGCTCCACACCGTTAAGGTCATCGTTGATTCCCAGTCCTTTTAATACGAAGAGAGGGGCTGTGACACGTCTCAGACGTAATTCTGTGGAAAGGTTCTGTTGAAAAAACTCTTTTATGAGTTTTATTCCTTGCTCTGTCTGGCGCATGTCAAGCAGTGCTTGATAGTCTTTTGGCTTAATCAGGTTACTCATGATTTTATAGCTTTCTTTATATTTTGGATGCAAAGATTATGCAAATCGAATGCAATAAAGCTTGCTTTAATTGCTGAAATGCAGCTAATTTTCTGCAAAGGTACATATTATTTATTAAAATGCAAGAAATAATTGCGATTATTTTGCAAAATGACACCTTTTTGGTGTCATTTGTTTGCTTTTTGTTTATTAAATATGGTGTACTTACGTTAAAAAGTTATTTTGCAAGCGACGTTTCCGTTATGCCATTGCAAGCCCGAGTTTCTCTATTAACTTCATTACTGTCGGGTTTTCGCTTTTCATCTTCTCAAAGAGCTCACCTCTTGTAAGCTTTGGCTTGATTTCGGTCTTTTCTGCCAAACGTATAAAGACTTGTATGTTTGCGTTGTGAAGATTCTGTGCCAGGGTTATTCGTATGCGGTTCTTGATGGCATTCATCTCGTCAAGAAGGATATTACTCTCAACAACCAGCTCTATGTTAGGGTAATCTGTTATTGTAGGCGTGAGGTTGTTCATTCTCGTCGCAATGCTAAGGTAGTCTTTATTGGCCATCATACGCTTACACATAGCGCGCCATTGCAATATAAGCTCTTCTGAGGTGAATTGGGTGACTTCCTCCTTGTTGTCAATCTCTGGCTCTTTGTAATATGTTGGTTTAGCTTGTTCTGCTTGGATAAGGTTGCTAAATGACATACCGATGGTTCCCAGCGAGACTTTCCTTTTTACTTGTTGTACAGGATTCTCCTTACTCCCGTCCGTGGCGGGAGTATGATGAAACATTGTCAAAGAGTCAGCCGCCACAGACGGCTGGCTTTTGCTCGTGTCTTTTGCAGGCGTGTTTTCCTCGCCCATATGCTTTACGACCTGCTTGGTATGAGGCATGGGACGTCCAGCCCCGGCCACCTGTGCTGCCGGTTGAGGCTGAACCTTGAGTACTATTTTCTTAAACAGGGATTTCAAACGCTTAGGGCTACGCCCCGCGGCAGGCGAGTCTTCCGGTTGTGTGATTTGCGCGATTTCTATCAGTGTCAGTTCTACCAATAGTCGTTTGTTACTTGATTGTCTGTAGTTGATGTCACATCTGTTCATAATCTGAAGTGCCTTATATAAAAAAGGTGTAGGACACTTCTGCGCCTGTGCCTGATAACGTTCTTTTTGCTGTTGGCTTACTTCAAGCAAAGGGATGGTTTGTGGATCTTTTGCCATTAATACGTTTCTTACGTGAGCAGCCAGTCCGTTGATTAGCAAACCACCATCAAATCCATGGTTTATGATATTGTTTAGTAAGACCATGACATCTGAGACCTTGTTTTCCAAGGCAAGGTCAATCAGGTTGAAATAATTCTGGGAGTCTAAAACGTTAAGGTCTTCTATTACCTTCTGGTAGGTTACATTGCCTTGGCTGAAGCTTGCAGTCTGGTCAAATATGGACAATGCGTCACGCATGCCACCGTCGGCTTTCTCTGCGATTACGGCAAGTGCCTCTTCCTCGTACTGATATCCCTCTCGTTCTGCGACCATCTTCAGATGACTGATGATGTTAGGTACGCTCATCCTTTCAAAGTCATATATCTGACAGCGTGAGAGGATGGTTGGAAGAATCTTGTGCTTTTCTGTTGTGGCTAAAATGAAAACCACATACGATGGCGGCTCCTCCAAAGTCTTGAGGAATGCGTTAAATGCCGCTGTAGACAACATGTGGACCTCGTCGATGATAAACACTTTGTACTTGCCTACCTGAGGTGGTATGCGTGTCTGGTCAATCAACGCCTTCATGTTCTCCACAGAGTTGTTGCTGGCGGCGTCAAGCTCGAAGATGTTATAGGAGCGTTGTTCGTTGAAAGCCTTGCAACTCTCACACTCGTTGCATGCCTCTCCTTCTCCTGTAGGGTGCTCGCAGTTAATTGCCTTTGCGAAGATACGCGCACAAGTGGTCTTGCCAACACCCCTTGGACCGCAGAAGAGATACGCATGTGCCAGTTTCCCGCTCGTCACTGCATTCTTCAACGTGGTAGTGAGGGCTTGTTGCCCCACCACGGAGTCAAATGTCATCGGACGGTATTTACGTGCTGATACAATGTATTCCATAATGATGGTTTGTCTATAATGCTTTGCAAAATTAATGAAAATATTTAAGAAACATGATAGAATTCGATTTTTTTGCACTATCTTTGCACTATCTTTATATAAGATTTATTAAGAAATTGTAGTTTATGAGCAAGATAGCTGGACGTCTTTGGAGTTTTCTAAGCCATTTTAAGTATGTGATTGTCATTGTGTGTGGTGTCGCCATCGTAGGGTTTCTCGATGAAGACAGCTTTATGAAGCGCTTTCAGTATGAGTATCAGATAGAGGAACTGAAAGCAGAGATAGAGAAGTACACACAAAGATACGAGGCTGATTCCCGTCGTCTTAAAGAGCTCAACCGTAATCCTAAGTCTATCTCAAAGATTGCACGTGAGCGTTATTACATGAAGACAGATGACGAGGATATCTATGTGTTGAGCGACGATAAGAATAACTATTATGGTGGACAAAAGGATGAGGCAGCTCACTAAGTTACAGAATATCTTATTTCTTACAGGTGGATTACTGATGGTCGTGGGAGCAGGATGTTATGCGTTCCTTCTGATACAACATGTAGCTGCCATAGTATTCCTCGTAGGAGCATTGTTGTTTGCCGGGATTCAGATACAGCAACGCTACGACGGGAATAGTGTTGTCATCAGACGTCTTCGTAATATTATGACAATGGCGGACTTCTGTTTTGTCTTAGCCGCCCTCCTTATGGTGGAAGAGCAGTTTGGCGTTATCCGTGGATTGTTTGCGGGACATGGTGATGCGTATGTCACGTTTGTCAGCCTGACTTATGGCAAATGGGTCGTTATCTTGTTGATTGCCGCTATCCTGGAAATATATACGATGCATCGTATTTCCAATGAACTGGATAAAGAATAAAGTAAATGCAATGCTGAAAAAACTATAAAAGAATAGGCTTTTCTTTTAAATAGCATAAATTTATTTTCCCACTTCAATAATCCGTTGTACTTTTGTCTTGGTGAACAAGTAAAACGATTTATGAATAGAGTTTTATACATATTGTTGTCTGTCGTGGCATTCGCCTCATGTGCGAACTCTTATAATATCCAGGGCTCGTCGAATGTCTCTACTCTTGACGGGCAAAAACTATATCTTAAAGTTGTAAACGAAGACAACGTGAAAGATATAGACTCTTGTGACGTGGTGCATGGACAGTTCCTTTTTAACGGAACAATTGACTCTATACGCATGGCGAACATCTATATGGATGAGCAAAGCATCCTTCCTGTGGTGTTAGAGAGTGGAGATATCACAATTAAGATCAATGACACCCAGCAGAGTATCGGTGGAACACCATTGAACGATAAGCTATATGCCTTCCTGAAATCGTTCGGGCAGTTACAGAATGAGGCTATGGAGCTTGTGCATAAGCATGACCAGGCTATCATGAATGGTAAAGACATGGATCAGGTTGTGCGCCAGCTGGCGGAGCAGGATTCGAATATTAACAAGCAACTCGATGAGCTTGTCACATCATTTGTAAAGGAGAATTTTGACAACGTGCTCGGTCCTGGTGTGTTTATGATGGTGACTGCCGACTATCCTTATCCGGTGCTGACTCCATGGATAGAAGATATAATGAGTAAGGCAACGAGCAATTTCAAAAACGACCCATACGTAAGGGAATATATGGCTGCCGCACAACGCAACCAGGATATCATGAATGGTATGGCGGAGCCGTCAACAACGGCACCGGCGGCACCTGGAACGGTCGAAGGGTCTGCTGCTCCGCCGCCTACACCAGCAGAGCTGGCGTCCGATAGCCTTAGATGACAAGGGTTGGTTGAATGTCTGAAACAATAATCCAAATAATACATGAGCAAGTTGATTTATGGTGGGGCACTTGTCAATGAGGAACGTGTGTTCCAAGGCTCCATTGCCATCAACAACGGAAAAATTACCGAGATAATAGAAGGAACTCAAATCCCCCGTGGTAGCTACGATGAGACGATAGATGCCACGGGGTGTTTTGTCATTCCGGGAGTAATCGACACACATGTCCATTTCCGTGAGCCGGGGCTGACGGAGAAGGCTGACATTAAAAGCGAGAGCCGTGCTGCGGCATACGGTGGTGTGACTTCTTATTTAGAGATGCCCAATACGGTTCCGCAAACCACATCTTTAGAGGCGTTAAACGATAAGTTTACTCGTGCTAAAGGTGACAGTTACGTCAACTATAGCTTCTTTTTCGGGGCTACAAATGACAATGCCGACTTGTTCTCAGAGCTTGACAAACACCAGGTTCCAGGTGTGAAGCTTTTTATGGGGTCGTCAACAGGTAATATGTTGGTTGACCGCTATGGCTCTCTTCTGAAAGTTTTCGAGAAAGCGGCTCAGGCAGGATTTCTCGTCATGGCGCATTGTGAGGATAGTGATGCCATAAACAGGAATATGGAGCAGATGAGGAAAACGTATGGCGATTTTGATCCGCCAGTAATGCTCCATCCTATGATAAGGAGTGAGGAGGCGTGCTTCGAGTCCTCTGCCTTGGCAGCGCAGCTCGCGCGTACATATAATACTCGCTTACATATAGCTCACCTGTCTACAGCCAAGGAGCTCGATCTGTTGGGTGGAAACGTGACTGGTGAGGCGTGTGTGGCTCATCTGTATTTTACGCATGAGGACTATATCACCAAAGGAGCACTGATAAAATGTAATCCCGCTATTAAGAAACCTGAGGACAGGCAGGCGTTGAGACTGGCTTTGTCCGATGGACGTATCACAACCATTGCCACAGACCACGCTCCACATTTATTGTCGCAGAAGCAAGGAGGCTGTGTCAAAGCGGCATCAGGTATGCCTATGGTTCAGTTCTCGCTTGTTACCATGCTTGAGTTGGTTGACGACGGAATACTTTCATTAGAGCGCCTCGTAACGCTGATGGCTCATAATCCGGCTTCTTTATTCGGTATTCGCCAAAGAGGATTCTTGAGAAGAGGCTATCAGGCTGATGTCGCCATTGTGCGTCCGCATTCTCCATGGACGCTCACCGATGACATCATACAAAGCAAATGTGGGTGGAGTCCGATGGCTGGACATGAATTCCAGTGGCGTGTTGAGCATACTTTCTGCAATGGCAGACACCTTCTCAACAAAGGGGTGTTCGATGATTCGGTACGTGGTGAGGCTTTGGCTTTCTAAAACGTTGTCAATATGCTTAAGTTCTTTTCATATAGCATAGCCGAGGTGGAGCCGTATATCAACTGGCTCTACTTCTTCCACTCCTGGCAGATGAATGGAAAGCCGGAGCAGGACAGGGAGAACCTGAGACGTGAGGCTTCGGCACTGTTGAGTGAGATGGCTGTCAACGGAAAGACTCATGCGGTGTTCGGACTCTTTGACGCAAATAGTGACGGTGATGATTTGTTGGTGGGCGATTGCCGCCTGCCGATGCTCAGGCAACAGGTGCCTTCGGCTGAAGGGCACCCCTGTTTGTGCCTTGCCGACTTTGTCCGTCCGTTGTCTTCTGGCATAAAAGATAAGGTAGGTGTCTTTGCAACAACAGTGGATAATGACTTGGAGCAGAGATGGAAGGATGATGTCTATTATGGGTTGCTTGCTCAGACGCTATGCGACAGGCTGGCTGAGGCTACCGCGGAGAAGTTGCACGAAGAAGTCCGCCGCCATGAATGGGGATATGCTCCCGATGAAAATCTCAGCATAAGCGAGTTGTTCCATTGCGACTATCAGGGCATACGACCAGCCATAGGCTATCCGTCGTTGCCTGACACGAGTGTCAATTTCATCCTTTCTGATATCTTACAGATGGAACGGATAGGTATTAAGCTTACTGAGAGCGCCATGATGATACCTCATGCCAGTGTGTCAGGCTTTATGTTCTCTCACCAGCAAGCCCGTTACTTTAACCTTGGCGAGATAGGTGAGGATCAGCTTTGTGACTATGCTCGCCGGCGTGGACTACATGTTGACGCTATCAGGCGTTTCCTTAGTCCCTTTTGTGAAAAGGATTTGTAGAATGATATGATTGCAAGAAACATAATATTGTTTATTCTCTTGATAGTACTGCCGGATCTGTATATAGACTATAGATTCTTTAGGAAAGGCAGGCACTTACATCTATGGCAACGACTTCTGTGGTGGATGCCAGCCGCAATGTTATTGGCTTATACTTGCTATCTGGCTAATATGCCGCATTTCATTCCTGAAAAGTCATGGCTGTTGGATGCGTGGCTTTTCCTTTTGGGTATTATCGTTATTCCGAAGTTTCTCTTTGCCTTGTGCTCCGTATTGGGATTGGCGCATAACCGTTATCATAATGCCAATACACGCCTGGGTGAGTATTTTGGTGTTGCCATTGCCGTGATAGTGGTCATCAGCTTTATCTATGGTATGACAGTTGGCTTCAGTAAACTGGAAGTAAGGGAGGTGGAGATGAGATGTGCCGACCTCCCGTCAGCGTTTGACGGCTATCGCATAGTACAGTTCTCCGATGCTCATGTAGGGACTTACTCTGGTTGTCGTAAGGATATTCTCCGCCATGCCGTAGACATGATAAACGCTCAAAAGGCTGACGCGGTGGTCTTTACAGGTGACTTGCAGAACATAAAACCGTCGGAACTGGCAGAGCAGTCCGACCTCCTTGGCAGCCTGAAGGCTAAGGACGGAGTATTCTCTGTTCTTGGCAACCATGACTATAGTGAGTATGTGGACTTACCGTTAAAAGAGAAAATTGCCAATGAGAGAAGTACCGTGGCTTTGGAGCGCAGCTTTGGCTGGCAGCTATTGTTGAACGAGCATAAGGTTGTCAGACGTGGAGCAGACTCCTTAGTCATAGCAGGTGAGGAAAACGACGGTCTGCCACCGTTCCCTGCCAAGGGCGACCTCAACAAGACATTGTCGGGAGTGGGAGACGGGGCTTTTGTGGTGCTCTTGCAACATGACCCGTCGGCTTGGCGGCGTTCTATCCTTCCTGAGTCAAAGGCTCAGGTCACTCTAAGTGGACATACTCATGGAGGGCAGATAAGCCTGTTCGGATTTCGTCCCACAATACTGAAGGGGTCTGAGGACTATGGCTTATACGAGAGCGACGGGCGTTATTTGTGTGTTAGCAGCGGCTTGGGCGGTGTCGTACCTTTCCGCCTCTCCATGCCAGGTGAGATTGTTGTCATAACATTGAAAAAAGAATAATTTCTTTTTGTATTGTCTTCGATTTATATTATCTTTGTATAAGATAAATGGCATCTCAACAATAAAAAAGAAAAGATTTCTTTTTG